>JAUHZM010000307.1 GCA_030426005.1 Gammaproteobacteria bacterium | reverse complement strand
CCCAGAGAAGTGGTTCAGCAGCTCAATATGCTAATGAAAGAAGAGTACCTATATCGTGAGATGGGTCTAACCATCGGCCAGTTGGCGGACAGAATGTCGATGCCTGAGTACCGCTTACGTAAGATTATTAATGCTGGATTGGGATACCGTAATTTTAACGACTATCTAAACCGTTTCCGTATTGCTGAAGCGGGCGACAGATTGGCAGATCCAACCTATGAAGATCAGGCGGTATTGAATATCGCCTTAGACACGGGTTTTCGATCGTTGAGTTCGTTCAACAAGGCATTTCGTGAAGCCTATGGACAGACACCGACCGCTTATCGGCAAAACAAATTGGGTGCGTAGAGATAGAATCGCTCGAGTCCGCATTCAGCTGCGTGTAAAAATGCCGATTTTGATGGCGGATTTTGAAATCAGTAAGATTCGCTAAACGCACTGGCACATTATTTTCCTTGATTTCGATGTTTAAGAGGGAATATCCGTGGCGAAGCAGTTATCGAACCCAATCAGTTTTGTAAATCTCAGACAGTTGCTCTGTTGGGGGCTCTGTTTGCAACTGATGATGTACACAAGCGGCATTCGGGCTGAACAAGCGGGCGCGCAATTGTATGCTCAAAAATGCAGCGTTTGTCATGGTGTGGCAGCGCAGGGGAATCCGCAACTTGGTAGTCCGGCCTTGGCTGGCCAAGATGCAGCCTATTTGGAACGCCAGCTGCACAATTTTAAAAATGGGATTCGCGGTAGCGACGCTGCTGATACCTATGGCAAGCAAATGGCCGCGTCGGTATCTCAGGTAGGAGAGTCTGATTGGCCACTCGTGTCGGCTTATTTGGCGACATTAGAACCTGGTTCAAGTACCGCGAGCGAGGGCGACGCCGAACTCGGATACAAGGTATTTCAGGGTACATGCAGTGGCTGCCATGGCGCTGACGGCCAAGGTAATCCAGCCTTGCATGCACCGAGAATAGCGGGGCTTGCGCCGGAGTATTTGCTGCGTCAAATTACGCATTTTCAGACCGGTGTCCGCGGTGCAAACGCGGAGGATCGATTTGGCCGTCAGATGGCAATGATGGCGTCGACGATTCGCGATCCGGAGCAGGTTAATGCGATTATTGCGTTCCTCACAGCTAAATAATGCAAACACGAAAGCGCATACAAGTTTTTATTGCGTTGTTAATAGCGCTGCCATGCCACGGTAGTCAAAGTCGCGAGTCGACGTTTTCTCTAGCTGAGGATTGTCCGCGCGGCTTTGAGTTGGTATCTGGTGAAGGCTGTCGTTTACGTAGCTTGTATCAGTTTTATTCGTCTAATCAGAATCGCGGCGTTGGTGGCACGCGTACTGGATTACCACCGGTTCGCGATGGTTACACACCGCAGCAAATAGACCTTGGGCGATACCTGTTTTTTGATCCGGTATTGTCTGCCGATCAAACAGTGTCATGTGCCTCGTGTCATCAACCTGAGCGTGGGTTTACTGACGGGCTTGATGTGGCGACGGGTATTCACGGCCGCCGAGGGACGCGCTCAACACCAAGCCTCTGGAACGTGGCGTTTAATCCCAAGTTGTTCTGGGATGCGCGATCGGACAGTTTAGAGCAGCAAGCGTTAGGACCGCTTTACAGCGTTGATGAAATGGGCAATTCACCGGCTGAACTTCTCGCGCGTTTGCAAGCCGTTCCGAACTACCAAGCATTATTTGAGCAAGCCTTCCCCAGCACGGGAATATCACTACCGAATCTATATACCGCACTGGCGGCGTTTCAAGCCTCGCTGATTTCCTTGAATAGCCGTTATGACCAATACGCGCACGGTGATCACACGGCGCTGAATTCTGACGAGCTGGCTGGTTTGAATGTATTCCGTTCGTTTGTTGCGCGTTGTTCAGAGTGTCATACGCCGCCATTATTTACGAATAATCAAATCGCGGTAATCGGTGTGCCAGAACCCGAAGGCGTGACTTTTGACATTGGGGCTGAAAAGACCTTCTCAGCGGTTAAGTTGCGTGGCGGATTTAAAGTGCCAACCCTGAGAAATATTGCACAAACCGCGCCGTATATGCACTCAGGGGTTTTTGCTGATCTGCGTGAAGCCACCGAATTTTATAACCTGGGGCGTGGACACGCGGCCTCAGACGACCTGCAGATTCACTGGCACATCACCAGCCCAGATTTGAAAGAATACGAAATAGATCAGATCGTGGCGTTTATGCACGCGTTAACTGACGAACGATTCCTGCCTGAAATTCCAAAAATAGTTCCATCAGGTCTCGTTGTTACTGATAACCACAATAAGGATGACCAAACGATGGTCGCACACCAGAGGAAGCACCCATGAAATCAAAATTAATTCTCATTCTCCTGACAGCAGTCGTCGCGGTCGGTCTGGGGTATCTTGTCGGCAAGCAAGGCGGCAATGCCCCCGTCATGTTGAATAGCGATCAAGGAGGTAGCTATCAGGGTGGCTACACGCAACCGGATGCCAATGAGGAAGCGCAGTCCGGTCCGGCTGGCAAGGCCAACCAGGTTACGGTGGTGGTCAACGATGGAGAGTCTATTCAAGAGGCCGTTAAAGCCGCCGCGCCGGGTACCACGATCCAGATTATGCCGGGTACCTACTCAGAAACGGTCTACATCGATAAAGACAATATTCATCTTATTGGTGTGATTCAGGCCGGGCGACGAGCGGTGATGGATGGCAAGGGTGAATTAAACGACGCGATTCTGTATTCCGGTAACAATGTGGTGGTCGAGAACATGCAGATCACTGGCTATAAAGGCAATGGCATTATGGGTCAGGCTGGCAACAACTTTGAGATTCGCAATAATCTCATTATTGATACCGGTGTTTACGGTGTATTTCCGCAGTTGGGTAAAAACGGAGTGGTGGAACACAACGTGATCTCAGGCATTGAAGACGCCGCAATCTATGTCGGTATGAGTGACAATGTGCATGTTGCGCACAATCGGGTATTTGATAGTGTGGCGGGTATCGAGATTGAAAACAGTCGGCATGCGATTGTAGAGAATAATTATGTGCACAATAACACTGGCGGGATTTTGGCATTTATTACGCCAGGCTTGCCAATTAAAACTACGTATGACGTCATAATTCGAAACAATTTTATTGTCGGTAACAATCACAAGAACTTTGGCGCTCCAGGTTCCACCGTGGCGGGTATCCCAGCAGGTACTGGCATCCTGGTGATGGCGGCCGACGATGTGATCATCGAAGACAACCTAATCTCAGACCATAAAACGGCCGGGATTTTGATTGTTGATCATGCGAACGCAGCGAATATCTCAATTGACCCGGAATCCGAGCCGAACCCGGATCGTGTGGCAATTTTGAATAACACCATGATGCACAATGGCTACGACACCATTCCCGAGGTGAAAGCCCTCATGGCGCTCAAGCTCAGTCAGTTTGAGCCGGATATCGTGCATGTGAGTGAGGGTACAGGTAGCTGCATCAACAACCCGCATCAATACAA
>JAUHZM010000030.1 GCA_030426005.1 Gammaproteobacteria bacterium | reverse complement strand
TTCATGCCGCTCACGTTAATGAACACCAAGACCACGTCTTGGTAGGTTAGTGGTAGCGAACTTTCAAATATTTCTTTTAGTAGCTCGCGATTGTCGCGCAGGCGCAAATCGTCCAGCAACATTTTCATAATGTCGCGATGACCAGGGTAGCGCACGGTGCGATAGTTTAGATTTTTAACTTTTCCCTGCAGAGTTTCACAAAGGGTACCTAACCCGCCCGAAGTGTTAAAGGCTTCATACGCTACTCCGTCCAGGGAGAACGTCTCCAACTCTTCGAGCGGGGGCACCTGCATCAACTTCCCTTCAACGATTGCTTCGCAGGGATTGCAGTACTCATTGATCAACCCATCGGTCGACCAAGTTAAGTTATATTTCAACCCATTGGATGGGTACTTTGGCAGCGCGCCAACGCGCATGTGGACGTTGTGCAAGGTGTCAAAGTGCTTACACAGGTCATACGCTGCAATGGTTATAAAACCGGGTGCCAAACCACACTGTGGCATCAACGCACATTTTGCATCTTTGGCTAACTCTTTAACCAAGTTTGTGCAGGCTACGTCTTCGGTTAAATCGAAGTAGTGCACGCCTGTCTCCGCGGCCGCTTCGGCCACGTATTTAGTAATGTGGAATGGGCACGCACTTAAGGCCGCATACTTATCTTGCATTGCCGCATTCAATGCATCATGGTCCGTGACATCCAGTACCAGCGTACTGAGATTTTTATGCGGTGTCAGACGATCTAAATTGCTCTGCTCCAGATCTGCGACGGTCACGTGGTAGTCCCCACAGGAGGTCAGCATTTCAGTGATGATCGCGCCGATTTTACCGGACCCTAGAAGCAAAACATTTTTCATTATACGTACTCAATAGACAGGCATTAATTTTGATGCCCATTAGCTTATTGGCAATCTATGTCGATGTGGATAGCCAAGTTGTACGATGTGATTGTTTAAAATGGTCATATCGATAATAATATGTGCATTATGATCATTGACGGCAAAGATAAGCAACTCATTGCATTACTCAGCACTAATTCGCGCGAGAGCACCGCAAATTTAGCGCGCAAACTGGGCATGTCGCGCACCACGGTGACCAATCGTATCGAACGGTTGGAGAAACGCGGCATCATCAGCGGATACACCGTACAGTTCAGCGAAGATTACGAACGTGGTCAAATTCAAGCCCATGTGATGATCAGCTCCGACCCAAAATTTTCTGCCAAAATCGTCAATGCCTTAAAAGTGATTCCAGCCGTGCGTGCGTTGCATGCGGTTAATGGCAGCTACGAAATGCTCGCCATGGTGAGCGCCGAATCAACCCATCACCTTGATGAAGTCTTAGATCAAATCGGCAACACCGACGGAATTCTCAAGACCACGACCTCGATTATTCTGTCGACAAAGTTTGCTCGCTAGCCGCTAGCCGTGTCAGATCATATCGCTGCGTAGCAGATTCAGGCAGTACCAATTGTGACGCAATCCCGAGTTTGGCTAAGCCTGATAAGATCCACCAGCCCGGATCCCACTGCCCAGACTCCAGCCCCATGCGCGCGGAATAGGGGAAAGCGTGATGATTGTTATGCCAGTTTTCCCCCATTGCTAGCAGTGAAGTCCAGCGCACATTCTGACCCTGCACGGCAGCTTCCTCGACGTGCCAACTCCGGTGCATATGCTTGCTCAACCCGTCGTTGTGCGCACAATAGCCGATCAACCAATGCCCAAATATACAGGTAGCAACACGTGCGCAGATGCCCCAACATACCCAGGACCAACCACCTAAATGGAAGAACAATACGGCCCAAGGTAGCTGTTGCAACATCCAGGTTCGCTCCATCCATTGCACCGCTCGGTCTTGTGCAATCGCGGACTCCGGCACAAATCGTGGCGGCATGGCTAACTGAATGTTACAACACACCTGCCACCAAAGATCGCGATACCAAACACCACTCTGGGCGAACATCGCGTGGCAACGAGACTGACGTTGCGCCCAATCCCGCAGATCATGGGTGTACAACATACCCATCGGACCTGCAATCCCTGTCACGGTGCCCAGATGTATCAAAAAAATAGCTAACCAACGGGGTACATGATAAGCACGGTGAATAAACAAACGATGCATACCGAGCGAGTGCCCAAGGCACAGCACCAACCAGGTTGATACGACATAAAGCACCAAACCCGACCAAGAGAAAAATACGGTTAGCCCGAGCAGGCTTCCAATCAACATCGACAAAGCCCACAATGACTTAGTAATAGAGATAACGACACGACCATCGCTGGCGTCAGCAACTTGACCAGGGTGATCTATTCGCGGGTTGTGGTATGAGTGCATGAGCAAGTCCTCCTGTTTTTTCCCCAGCCTAACCAATCTCCCAATTCCTGGTCTTATCCATCTATAATTCGCGAACAAATTCTCTCAAACCCTGCAACGAGTAAGGCTGCGCGAATTCTAAAGTTATAGATTTGTATATTTCTGACGCGTCTGACCACGACACACTTAAAGACCACACAGAGACCATCTATAATCAGGCCGAGGCTCCTAAACATTCAGACTATGAACTTTATTCAAAAATTAGAAGCACAGTGGGCACAATCCAATTCCTTACTGTGTGTCGGGCTGGACCCAGATTTAAATCGTATTCCGTCACATTTGCAGGAACACGCGGAACCGATTTATCAATTTTGCCGTGCTATTGTTGATGCCACGCATGATCTGGTGTGTGCATACAAACCACAGATCGCCTACTTCGCTGGGGCTGCTGCGGAAGACCAGCTACACAAGCTGATGGAATACATTCGTTTCGAATACCCGCACATCCCCATCATTTTAGACTCGAAGCGCGGCGACATCGGTAGCACCGCTGCCATGTATGCCAAAGAGGCGTTTGATCGATATCAAGCACACGCCGTTACGATTAACCCCTACATGGGACGCGATTCTGCACAACCGTTTTTAGATCGCGAAGATCGTGGCGTGGTTCTGTTGTGCCGCACCTCAAATCCTGGCGCCGGTGATTTACAAGACCTTGAAGTCGATGGCCAACCCTTATATGAGCGTCTCGCGACCATGATCTCCCAGGACTGGAACAGTAATAACAACTGCTGTTTAGTGGTTGGTGCCACCTGGCCTGAGCAGATGCGTAAGTTACGCGAGATCACCGGCGATATGCCATTTTTAGTACCTGGCGTCGGGGCTCAAGGCGGTGATGTTGAAGCCCTAGTCAAAGCAGGGCAGACCGCAGATGGCATCGGGCTGATGGTCAATAGCGCACGCGGCATCATTTATGCTGGATCGGGCTTTGACTTTATGCAGCAGTCTCGCGAGGCAGCGATCGAAACTCGTGACCTGATCAACCAGTATCGACACCAACCATAGCTCGTGAAGGTTCTCAGTGAACAAACCTTCAAAACCCTAGCTGGCGACGTTGCCTTTCAGCAAGGGCAACAGTACTACACCCAGGGGTTGGTGCAGGATCTGCAAGTTCACGAAAATCGAATCACGGCTCAGCTATCGTCAGAGCCACCATTCAAAGTTGAGCTGCGCCATACTGCGCGCGTGTTTGAGGGCAGTTGTGACTGTCCAGACTCTGCGGGTTTTGATTTCTGTGCGCACTGCGTCGCTACCGCACTTGCATATTATTACACCACCCAGACTAATCAAGAATTAAGCGAAACCCCTTCTGATGACCTGTTACGGCGGTATTTGGACACGCTTACCAAGCCGCAATTGGCGACCGCGCTGTACGACGTTTTGGAAGACCATCCAGATATTCAAGAACAATGGCAATTAAAAGCTTCGATTGCTTCTGGACAGCTGTCGGCACCTGAAATTCGCAAACAAATTACTCGTGCACTACCGTACCGATCCGGTGGATTGTGGCGAGCTAAGGATGTGAGTACGTATTTCTCTTCGGCAGCTGATTTACTGCGAATGCTGACGGAACCCGTGCTTGCGCTACCCGCCGATAAAATTGAAAAGCTGCTAACTTACGCGCTGGAACGATTGGAAAAAGCACTCAAGAATATCGACGACACCGCAGACAAACGCCAAATAGTCATCATGCTACTACGCGTCTGGCTACGCACCATGTTGTCGTCCAATAGCTGGAGCGAAGACGAGAAAATCGCCTTCCTGAGCCAGCACCTTCGCGAGCAATCTTTCGCCGCGCAAACGCTCGACTTGCCTGAGAGTATCGATGATTTAATTAGTAGTGAAGCGGCAAATAAGGTTTATACCCAGTTGACCAAATATTGGGACTCTTTGGAACCACCCAGTCATGCATTCAGCGATCAAAGCGCACACTATTATTACGTTGAACAACTCCTAATTAATCGCGCTCGTCAGACTGGCGATACCGATCAGGAATTCGAAATCCTGGTAAAAGGCGCAACCACAGTCGATCGATGCCTCCAACTGGTCGATTGGTTAATTGAAAAGCAGGACTTTTACGAAGCCGAAAAGTGGCTTCACGTTGCTGGTCACTTCGATGAGCCGGATGCCCGTGAGTTACAAGATATCGAGTTAATGCAAGTTCGGCTGTGGAAGGCGCAGGGCAATTATCAAGGAGCCTTGGATACCGAAATCGCGCGCTTTGATGAAGACGAAGACTTGGACACGATCCTTTGTGCGATTAACACCGCCGCTCACCTTGACCTCTCGGATCAAGTCCGCGAACAGGCGATCCAAACTTTGCAATCACGCCTGCGTGAGGGCGACAGCAGCTTGCGCAATCGACGCCGCGCAGACACACTGGCACAACTATTTTTGAATAGTCATCAATTAGAATCCGCTATCGCGCTAGCGCAACGAACGCCGCTCAGCAATCAATCCCTCAAACAGATTATAGTCGCCAGCCACCGGCACGATCAGCCTGCGGTGCCATTGATTTTGGATCTCACTCAACGCTTAATTAACGCCGACAGCGACCGACAATATCAGCGAGTGCAACACTTTATTCGTAATCAAATGCGCCTTATTAACCAAGCCCAGAAGTCAAAACTGATTGAATCCACAATGGCACTCGCCGAAAAACTTGAGAATAAGCGCCGCACAGGGCTGTTGGCTAAGCTCAAGGCGGCGCTAGATAACTAAGTTTTCTAAGAGGGTCGAACCAGATTAGTCACGCTCTAACAGCAATAGATTTACTGCTGGCATAAAATCGGTTATCGATCCATCTTTGATGCTTATCTTTAGAATTCTGCCGAACTGACCCCACTGAACCGAGTCGTCAGACACTGTGGCTGTCACGTAAAGTGCATCATTCAATTCAAAACCACGCTCATAGTAGTAGTCAATCAGCACATTTTCGCCTAATCGATATATCCTAGTTTTTTCACCTGATTTGATGTGTTGAAGAAAATGGGTATTTCGACTATCAACTTCCGTTCTGATCGCAAGGTAATTATCAAAACAATTCGCTGCATAGGTTTCCTGTGACACCGTGATGCTCATATCGTGGCTATTTAACTCAACCAAAGCTGTCTTATATTCTGGCTCATTGGAATAGACTTCGAAGAAATAATGACCGTCTCGATGACATACCAATGAGGTATACCCTTCGCGTAGAAATACATCGGGGGCAACCTTACTCGCTGCCCCTGGTCGGCCGTCAGTTTTCCAGAGCTCGTCATTCACTATCATCAACGCATTTTGACCATTGTTAATCGTCTCCTCCAACACCTCTCCGCAACCTTCTTCCAGGCGCGTTAATACGCCATTACGAGAAAGTCGCCATAACGAATTTTCTGTTTCAGCATAATTGGTACGGCAGAATACAAAGCCTGTGTCTAGCCATGTTCCATAGGAGATAGCGAGTTCGTCCGACTGAGGGTTTTCAAATGATGCGACATGCGTTAACGTACTCGCTGCGCTGTTCGCAGCCCAAAATGAGTAACCGTAGGATGGGTCCCAGCCAAAAGCTAAAACATTCTCACCCGGTTTGACACTACCCCGCAAGAGCCCGTGGCTTCTTCCCTGTGAAGTCAACACCGGTTTAGTCTTTAAACGTGTGCCGTCGCTTTTCCAAATTGCTTGCTCCAGAGAACCTCCTTGTTCATACGACTTAACATTGAAATAGATATCTTTGTTAAGAACAGAAAGGTGTGTCACGTTTGAATAGAACGACTGCCCTGGACTGCCGCCCATAGAATCGTAACCAAAATCTCCGAGCAAAACAGTGCCTCCGGGTGTACCGTTGCTAACATAAAGCTTGCCACCCATGTCCATTAATACTTGATCGTTATACGGCCTTAAAATAGGAGAGACCCAATAACCAATTTCCGGAGTTCTAACCAACAGGGTTTTCTGACCTGTTTCAAGGTCAATTCGATAGAATCCCGAGTCAGCCCCTCCAACGATATGCGTTACCGCTGAAGACTCTTGAATTGGTAGCGTTTCGTATCTCGCGCCGTACGTTATGATGGGGAAGTCTGTAATATTTTTGACAGTCGCAAAGTCAGCGTAGACTTGTTGGCTAGTGAGGCATGCCAATATCAGCAGGATGAATGAGTGTTTGCGCATAATAAAACCTCTGAGTTTTACTAACTAGTTAGTTCTTGCGCGAAACCATAGTAGATTAGACACTCAGAAAACAATTCCCTAATAAGGAATCAACCTGCAACAACACACCCGCAATATCAGCATCTTTGTGTATTATCAGGCACTACACCTGCAACCTATCGGCCCCGCATTAACTGGTTTTACAGACTAACCCACGCACTCAAATTTCAACATCGTGAATCGAACTTCAACTGACACTACACAAACGGGCGATAACTTGAAAACTCTCCTAGTTATGGCTCATCCAGGCCATGAACTTCGAATTCACGGCTGGCTTGAGCAACATAGTCCCGATGCATACGTTCTGACAGACGGCTCAGGGCGCAGTGGTGTCGACCGATTAGGATTCTCGCGCCGGACCTTAACAAAGGTGCATAGTCAACTGATCAGATCAAATGATGTTTGGACTGATAGCTTTGCTTACGAAGTGCTTTTGGATAACAACGTGGACGCCGTCATTCAGCGCATCAGCAGGATCACGGACCACCTTCAACACGCCAACATTCAACTCGTCGTGTGTGATGCCATCGAAGGTTTTAATCCAGTACACGACTTATGCGCGGTGATGGCAGTCATGGCCTGCCGTTTGATTCAACAACATCGGGGTAGCGTAGTCCCAGTGTTGTCATTTCCGCTTGAAGCGCATCCACAATCAATGCTAACTGCAGATTCTGTAACACACTCTCTCAATTCAGCCGAGTGGCAACGTAAACTTGCAGCTATTGAAGAGAACAGTGCACTGCAGCACGAAGTAGAGCGCAGTTTCAAGCTACATGGACGAGATGCATTTCAAGTCGAAGTATTATCGCCATTTGATTTGGATGCGAAATTACACGCACTCAGCTTAAAAAAGCCTTTTTACGAAATTCATGGTGAAAAGCGTGTAGCAACTGGGGCGTATTCGACGGTCTTGCGTTTTCAGCAACACTTTCGCCCGCTGGTAACGGGCATTCAACAATGGATAGCAACGCAATGAGGATCTTACTAACCAATCACCGCTTGGCATCACGCACTGGTACCGAGTTATATATTCGCGATATCGCCTTAGAATTACTGGCACGCGGGCACGAACCGATTCTCTACAGCCGATCACTCGGACCACTCGCACAGGCATTGCGCGCCAAGTCGATCCTAGTGGTGGACGACTTAGCAAATTTGCAAACCCCACCCGATATCATTCACGCGCAACATCACTTAGAGGCCATGACCGCGTTGACGCACTTTCCAGGAATTCCCGCGGTTTTGGTGTGTCATGGCTGGCTACCAGCCGAAGAAGCACCACCCTCGCATCCACGGATCATACGTTATCTGGCAGTCGATGAACTGGTCCAAACAAGGCTAGTTGAAGAATGCGGTATTCCCCGCGACCGTGTGTATACCAGTCTGAACTTTGTTGATCTAAAACGTTTTAAACCTCGAACGCCATTGCCCCCAAAGGCGCTGAAAGCGTTGGTGTTCAGTAACTATGTGAACCGCGAAAACATTCTTCCCAGTCTGCATAAAGCGTGTGCGAATAAAAATATTAAACTTGAAGTCGCGGGTCTCTCTGCCGGAGCTGACCAATCTAAGCCTGAGTCCATACTCGGCGACTATGACATTGTATTCGCCAAGGGTAGAGCAGCATTAGAAGCGGCGGCGGTTGGCTGTGCGGTCATTGTGTGTGATGCAGCAGGTCATGGCGACATGGTCAACAGCTCGAATTTCGATCATTTTCGAGCCTACAATTTTGGTTTACGGTTGCTGCGCGAATCCGTTAGCGTGGCATCGATATCCGCGCAATTAGCAAACTACAATCCAGAGGAAACGGCTCGTGTCACTGCGAGAATGCGTGCTGAGGCTGGCTTGCATGATGCCGTTGAATTACTAATTCAACATTATCAAGAAGTTATTGCGGCATCCGATAAACATGAAGAAAACCCGACCCTTGAAGCACACGCCGTATCACACTACCTGCGACACGGTCCCATAACACCCAATTTCAGTCAGTTTGAGTTTGCTCGGTTCTCACAAGAATTAGCGCGCGCCAAGGAGTACGTACAACACTTAGAAACCCAGTTGATGCAGAAACAAAGTGGGCTAGAAAAAGTGGAATCCGAACTGACCACACTTCGTGAGCAGCACACGTTAACACAGCATTCACTCGTTGAGTCGCAACAATCGCTACAGGACTCCGCGCAACAGTACCAAATGCTGCTTGAGCGGGCTGCGCAGTCACACCAAGCTGAGCTCAACAAAATTACGAGCTCCAGGGTATGGCGACTACGAACACGACTGGTATCGCTTACTTGGCTACGAAAACTGTATCGATTTTTATTCGTGCGCGAACAATAACTGCTTACTGACGTTCAATCCGTAACCAGTACTGACTATCACAATCCATACCTTCCAACTCGGTGAGCATCAGTCCACGCTCAGCACATTGTTGTTGAATCCAAGCCAGTGAATGACGCACGATTCCTGGTGTAGTGGATTCGTGACTCGTACCAACCCAGACATCACCTTGATAGTCGTCATCTTCACCCAATGGTGGTAAGTACGAAACGATAAATTTTGCATCAAGGACCGTGTTTTCCAAAAAGCCATCCAACATCACTTGTATGTGACGTTTGCTGCAATGGGTCCAGATCGAACAGGCCAGAAAGAAATCAAATTGCTCGTTGAATCCGTTGGTTTCAAATTCGGCATTGAAATTGAATCGCGGTCGTTTGCGATGCAACAGCGCCGAATCAAATAGGTAACGTTGACCATATTCAATTCGGCTACGCGCCGGATCAAACCCCGCGTAACCATCCGGATCTAGAAATCGAATCAACCAATATCCAATACGTAAACAACCACAACCGATTTCAAGCACCTTGGACTCTGGGCACAAGCCCTGCTCAAGAAGACGAATGAAGTGTGACCGACCAGCCGCTTCAAAGGTCTCCTGCGGCACGCCCAGAAAGCCATTCGCTTCGATCATTCGATCCGCTCGTAGACGCAAATCAGAAACTGACATCAAATTCTCCTAAACTCGAAAACCATCTGGCACTACCATGACTGGCATAAAGTGATACCGCGAACTACACTGTAACCAACACCAAACTATTCTTCAATCAAACCACTGACCACGATTTTAACTATGAAACAACGCCGTATCGAAATCTATTCTGACGAAGCCGATAACAGCGTTGTACGCATTCCTAATAATCCATTTCCCGCTGCCGTCATACAAGGCGACTCTCTATTTTTACTCCACGGTGAAGCAATGGATCTGGTGGAAGAGTTAAAACACAATCCTGGTAGCGATTCGTTTTATCGCGCATTTCGTGTCGCCAGTGATTTGGAGCAGCGACTGCGTCATTACATCGACGTTTGCGAAGCACACGATATCGAACTCAATTTCGATATCGTGTGCAGTGTCGAAGATTATCGAGAGCTGTTATTTGATTGAGCTCGACGCAGTTAGATATGCGTTAAAAGTGGTCTGATAACGTTTCTTCAACGTAACACATTGCTCAGAGCTGGCTTTGGCTATCTCCCAACCCCGCGTCATACCTTCATACGCTCCAGCGACGTTTGAATACAACTCATCAGCTAGCTTGATGGTGTCGGCATCGCAACTCCGGGACACATATTGCGGTATGCGCGTCACGTGGTAATCCGGTATCTTTTTCGCCAGCAACTCTAAATTTTTACTCAACCATGCGTAAAAGGGCGCAGGATCATCTTGCACCATCGCAACCGCGCTGATTACGGACATAGTGTCTGCGGGATTAATCGTATCGCTCATCGCCAAATCGAGGACGGCCAGCATCAGCGTCTCACCCTTGAAATTCAGTGCTCGCTGAATAACTGACTTCACGTTGGCATCGCGACTCGCTGTGAGCGCTTTCTCATAACGTGCCAACCATTTTTTATCACCACGTTGTGCTACTGCACGCAAGGCACGCGCTGCCATCTGACGGTGCTCAAGTTGAGGATTCGATAGAAACGCGGTGGCAAGGTCATTAGCCGCATTTTGCACAGCTTCATTGTCAGAGTATTTGCTCAGCAAGCCAAACACACTGTGTCGAAGTCGCAGTTGATCATCTGAATCTTGATCACGATCCACCGTACCTAAGGCATCAAACCAGTGAATCAAGCGCGACTCCACAAAGCGACCAAACGCCGCTTCGTTGTCTGCGTCAATCAAGTACTCAAAACCAGCCAACACACTCACCACACTGCGCGCCACGGCGGGATCCTTTTGCAGCGATAACGCCTCCAGCACGGACATAAACTCGGCAAACCCCATCTCGCCGGCATTCAACAGCGCCTCGGCGTTGTAGAGTAAGGCTTTCTTCTCTCGTACCGTGAACGAATCCAAATCCTGCAACATGGCAGTAAGTTGCTGCTGAGGAATACGCCAGCGGTAGTAGCCATTGGCTTCCGTGTTCGGGTATATCCAATCCGCATTAGCCAGCGCTGGAAAAGTCTGTTGCTCTGCATTCAATAAGATTTGCT
Organism: Gammaproteobacteria bacterium; assembly: GCA_030426005.1. Lineage (GTDB taxonomy): Bacteria > Pseudomonadota > Gammaproteobacteria > Arenicellales > Arenicellaceae > Arenicella. The sequence goes on along the minus strand of JAUHZM010000030.1, from coordinate 6,217 downwards.
GGGTCACAATTTTTCCGTCTCGCTTCAACTTGAGACTCAGCGGCACAGTCCACGCCTGTTCTGGCACATCTGCCCCAGTGAGATGATACCGCCGCTGCTGAACTTCACCATCAGCATCAAATACTACCAATGGATAACTGGGTTGCTCTAGGTAGGTGCGCATCATTGAACCAACATCGGTTTTTGATGCTTTGGTGAGCACACGCCATAAATCATCCGCTTTCGCATTGCGCCAGGCAAACTCAGTCATGTATTCACGAACCGCAGCCTGAAACGCGTCACTGCCAATTTGCGACTCGATCCAATGCAAGATTGCCTCGCCTTTACTATAGTTCAGTCCCAAACCATCCATGACGTCTGCGGCCACTCGAACAGTCTTCTTAACCGGTTTGGTCGTTGCAGCCGCATCTGGGCCAAACGCGCGCTCCGCCACCAAACGTGTCTCATAATTATGTTCCGGGTACAGGTCCTGCATGAGGCGAGCGGCCATAAATGAAGCAAATGCCTCATTCAGCCACAAGTCATCCCACCACGCCATGGTCACCAGATTGCCGTACCACATATGTGCCAGTTCGTGCGCAATCACCATCAGAGGCGTGGACTGCTCAGCCAACACCGGGTTTTCGCCACGCAACAAAATTTCGCTGCGATAGGTCACCAAGCCTACGTTCTCCATCGCGCCGTGCGTGAAGGTCGGCACAGCAACAAAGTCGAGTTTTTTGTAGGGGTAGGGCTGGCCAAAATACGCTTCCAAATAGCGCAAAATTTCCGCGGTGCGCCGCGCTGCAAATAACGCGTCTTGAGACTGACCTTTTGGCGTGTAAATGCGGCCCGGTATCGACAAGCCTTCAATCGGCACCGAGTCGAACTCACCAACCGCAAATGCCACCAGATAACTCGGCATCGGCTTGGTTTTTTCAAAGTACACAGTTTGCACACCGTCAGTAACGTTTCGCTTACTTACTGGCGTATTTGACAATACAACGTGTTTCTCCGGCGCAGAGATGGTCAGTTGGTACGGAATTTTGGCATCGGGTTCATCGATACCTGGAAATGCTTTCCGTGCATGCATGTCTTCGAACTGCGTAGAAATGTAGTTACGCCCATCAAAACGCGACACATACGCACCATCTGAGGTGTCGTTAATTTTGCCTTGATACGAAATCTTAAGCACATAATTGCCGGGCGCGATTTTCGCGCCAGTGGTGGCATGTTGAATGTCATGCTGAGCTGCTTTGACGGTCATCGGCCAGGTCTGCTTACCTTGTTGTAAGTCCACGCTCTCAAGCGTGAGCCCTGACTGATAAAACTCAAGGCGCGACACCTCTGCGGCGGCGACCAGATGAATTTCCGTCACACCAGTAAACGTCGACATATCCGGATCCAGAGTCAGGGTGATGGCCTGAAATTGGGGATTCACATCGTCACTGACCCGATAATCAACAGTCTCGGCCTGTGCACTGACAGTAAAGACGAACAGCGCGAAAATAAGATTTAGATACTTCATAAAATAAGGAGTTTGGGGTTATGGGTTCAAATCGATGGTATCAGCTTGATCGTATAAGCGATCTAACAAGGCGTCGAACAAGGCTTGTTCTTCAGAATTAAAACAGGTGAGCAATTGGTCTTCATAGTCGTAAGAAACAGGCACAATTTGCCGATACACATCCTTGCCGGTTTTGGTGAGCGTCAGGTTTTGTCGACGCCGATCAGCACTATCGACCTCACGTACCACAAGGTGGCGTGCTAAGAGCTTTTGTAGCGATCGACTCACAATCGACTTTTCGATTTGTATCTTCACCGATACTTCGTCCGCCGACGCGCCGGGGTATTCACCAAGCACGGCCATAATACGCCATTCTGTTACCGACAAACCAAACTTATCTTTGTAGGTTTGTGCAATGATGCCACTGATTCGGTTCGATAAGGTCGCTAATCGGTACGGCAAATATCGTTCTAAGGTAAGAATATCGGGGCGGGTCTTGCTCATTCAGTGTTCTCGCCGGTGTCTACAGCATCGCGAAACCATGGCAGGATAGGTTTGCAATTAGTTGCAACACCAACTATATTAGTTGCAATAACAACTATTCTAGCTCGCGAGCGATCAAAGCGCAAAGCAGGGTATCTGGCCAACGCGGGCTTACCAACCTTTGAGATATTGTCATGACTGATTTATTCGACAACCCAATGGGGTTGTGCGGCTTTGAGTTTATTGAATTTGCTTCCACTAAACGTGGCGTACTGGAACCTGTGTTTGAAATGTCCGGCTTCACAAAAGTCGCAGAACATCGCTCGAAGGACGTGCATTTGTATCGACAAGGCGGTATTAACCTGCTGATTAACTACGAGCCGAAAAGTGTGGCGTACTACTTCGCGCAGGAACACGGCCCCTCGGCATGTGGTATGGCGTTCCGTGTGAAAGATGCACAGTTGGCCTACCGTCGTGCACTGGAGCTGGGCGCACAACCCGTTGATATTCCGACTGGCCCGATGGAACTCCGCTTACCGGCCATCAAAGGTATTGGTGGCGCACCGCTGTACCTTGTTGATCGTTTTGAAGAAGGCTCATCAATCTACGACATCGACTTCAAATTTATCGACGGTGTTGACCGCCACCCTGAAGGGTGTGGATTCAATATCATCGATCATCTAACGCATAACGTGTATCGCGGACGCATGCAGTACTGGGCGGACTTTTATGAACGCTTATTCAATTTCAAAGAAATCCGCTATTTCGACATCAAAGGCGAGTACACCGGGCTATTATCCAAAGCATTGACCGCACCAGATGGCTTGATTCGTATCCCATTAAATGAGGAAGCCTCCAAAGAAACTGGCCAGATCGAAGAATTCTTGATGGCATACAACGGCGAGGGCATTCAACACATTGCATTCTCCTGTGATGACCTGATCGCGTGCTGGGACAAACTCAAAGAGCGTGGTATGCCGTTTATGAGCGCGCCACCAGAAACCTACTACGCCATGTTGGACGAGCGCCTGCCCGGTCATGGCGAACCGGTCGATGAACTCAAATCCCGTGGTATCTTAATGGATGGCAGTACCGAAGACGGCGATCCTCGACTGCTGCTGCAGATTTTTTCTGACACGCTAATTGGCCCGGTATTCTTTGAGTTTATTCAGCGCAAAAAAGACGATGGATTCGGCGAAGGCAACTTTAAAGCCCTATTCGAGTCCATCGAACGCGACCAAATTGAGCGCGGCGTGATCGCCACCAACAAATAACTAGCGGATTCATTATGATCAATGTCAACCACACGCACAGTCCGGAATTAAAAAGTTGGGTCGACAGCGCAAATCAGCCCGACAGCGATTTTCCGATCCAAAACCTGCCGTTCAGCATCTTCCGTCGCAAGGGCACCTCGGAATCATTCCGTGCGGGGATTGCGATCGGCGATCAAATTCTCGATATGCAAGCCGCACACGCCGCATCCGCATTTGACGCCACTCTCGATGCTAGCCTCAAAGCGTTGAGCTTGCCAAAACTCAATGCCTTTATGGCGCTCGGGCAAGGCGTATGGTCAGCGGTACGCGAAGCAGTATCTGCCGGTCTCGCGGTCGGTTCGTCTTTGCAGGACACTCTGGCGCCATGTTTGGTGCCGCAATCTGAGGCGGAATACGACGTGCCTGCGCAGATCGGGGATTACACCGACTTTTACACCTCGATTAATCACGCGACCAACGTTGGCAAACTGTTCCGTCCAGACAACCCGTTGTTACCCAACTATCAGTGGATTCCGATTGGTTATCACGGACGCAGCTCATCCATAGCGATGTCTGGTCACTCATTTCATCGCCCAAATGGCCAATTGAAAGCGCCCGACGCTGACACACCGGCACTTGCGCCCTGTAAACGCCTCGACTATGAACTCGAGGTTGGTATCTACATCGGTACTGAAAACCAGCTAGGTCATCCGGTGAAGCTGGCCGACGCAGAACAACACGTATTCGGTTTGTGCATGTTCAATGATTGGTCCGCGCGCGATATCCAAGCCTGGGAATACCAACCACTGGGCCCGTTTTTATCCAAAAGTTTTGCATCTACCGTGTCGCCGTGGATTGTCACCATGGAAGCACTGGCACCGTATCGACAAAGCTGGACCCGTCCAGCAGAAGATCCCCAGCCTCTGCCATATCTCGATTCACATGACCACCGCAATACCGGCGCCGTTGATATGCATCTTGAAGTACTCATTCAAACGGCGGCCATGCGAGCTGCGGGTACCGCGCCTGAACGACTCGCGCTGAGCAACTTTAATCAGTCCTACTGGACCATCGCTCAAATGGTCACCCATCACACGGTTAACGGCTGCAACCTGAAGCCCGGTGACTTCTTCGGCAGTGGCACTCAATCCGGCGTTACTCGAGACAGCGTTGGCGCGTTGCTAGAAGCCACCGTCGGCGGTCGCGAACCGGTGACCTTATCTAACGGCGAACAACGCACCTTCTTGGAAGATGGCGATACCGTGATCCTAACAGGCTGGTGCCAAAACGACAGCGCGGTACGTATTGGGTTCGGCCAAGCAGCCGCCACCGTATTACCCGCGATTGACTATTAGTATCGGCGTTGCGCCGACCGCGAGGAGGAGAAGACATGCACATTGAGAAAATCCATCATGTTGCTTACCGGTGTCACGACGCCAAGGAAACCGTCGAATGGTATGTAAAAAACCTGAAAATGGATTTCGTGCTGGCGATTGCCGAGGATCAGGTACCCTCCACCAAGGAACCTGACCCATACATGCACGTCTTCCTCGATGCCGGGCAGGGCAATGTGCTGGCCTTCTTCGAACTTCCGACCAAACCACGCATGGGCCGAGACCCAAACACGCCCGAATGGGTACAACACATTGCATTTAAGGTGAAGGACATGGACACACTCATGGCCTACAAAACACACCTTGAAACCAATGGTGTTGATGTATTAGGTGTCACCGATCACTCGGTGTTTCATTCAATCTACTTCTTTGATCCCAACGGTCACCGTCTGGAATTGTCGGCGCCTGACCCTGAGGAAGAAGCAAAGTTAAAACGGCTGGATGCGGTCAAATGGGATATGCTCGAAGAGTGGTCAAAAACCAAGCGTGCGCCCAAACATGCTGAATGGCTACACAGCAAAGAGTTTGATGGGGAAGTCTGATGAAGCTAGCGAGCTATTTTCGCAGTACCGCGGCGTATCGAGTTCGCATCGCGCTCAACTTAAAACAAATAGATCACACGTTGTTACCAATCCATCTGATACGCGATGGTGGCGAGCACAAACAAACTGACTACCAAGCACATAACCCGGAAGGCTTAGTACCCGCGCTGTTCACCGAGGACCGTGTACTGTCACAATCGCTGGCGATTCTGGAATACCTTGATGAAACGCATCCCACACCGGCATTGCTCCCGAACAACGCGCTGGATCGTGCGTATGTCCGTGGATTAGCCTTATCGATTTGTTGCGACATTCACCCATTAAACAATCTGCGCGTCTTACAGTATTTGAGCGGTGAATTGCAGGTTTCTGATGCAAAAAAGCAGGCGTGGTATCAACATTGGATTGCGACCGGCTTTACCGCCCTGGAAACACGCTTAGCAAACCACGCAGCCACCGGCGAATTTTGCTTTGGTGACTCGCCCAGCCTAGCTGACTTATGTCTTGTACCACAGGTTTACAACGCGAACCGCTTCAATTGTCCGCTGGACGATTACCCAACCATCCGACGTATTAATGAACGCTGTTTACAGGAACCCAGCTTCAGCCAAGCAGCGCCGGAGAACCAACCGGACGCCGAATAACCCGATGACAAGCGAACCACATCATGACCGCTAGTTCGACCCCATTATGGCAGCCCAGCGAAGAACGCGTGGCGCAGGCCAAACTTACCCAGTTTGCAGGTCGACACGATGTCGACGCTGATGATTACCAGGCACTGTGGCAATGGAGTATTGATCAACCTGAGGCTTTCTGGTCTTCGGTCTGGGACTTCTGTGATGTCATCGGCGACAAAGGCCAACAGGTCATGGTCGAATCCAACATCATGGCCAAAACCAAGTGGTTCCCCGATGCGCACCTAAACTACGCCGAAAACCTGCTCCACGGCACGCATGGGTTACCTGCCGAACAAGCTGCCTTGGTTTTTTGGGGCGAAGACAAAATAAAACGTCAACTCACTGCCGCCGAGTTGCGCGCTGCGGTCTCTCAATGCCAGCA
>JAUHZM010000306.1 GCA_030426005.1 Gammaproteobacteria bacterium | reverse complement strand
AATACGCCGTTTGACCTGTTTCAACCAGGTAGAACAATGCTCGATTTTTAAGTGCTCGCCGCGCGGCTAAGGTCTGGGCATCAGCGTCTATTAACGTATTGTTATCCGCGTAGAGTGTGTGAAAATGTTTCTCTAGATCTTTCGCCAAACGCTGTAAGCAATTAAGACGTACCGATGAAATTGCGTCGGGGTCGACGGTCTTTTCCAGTTCTGCGATGTAGGCCGAGGTTGGTAAGGTTAACATCTCTGCCAACACCGCTTTGTCACTTGGGTTTGGTTCGGTAATTAACGCTTTAAATGCATCGTGGACACGTTGGTATGCTTCAGGTGCTACCTGCCTTGTTGACAACGCTGGTTGAATCATCGCCAGGCACAAGCGTTGCATAGACTCCCAACGTACGAAGCCATCGTCTTCGTACTTGATTAAGTGTAAACGGTCTTCATCCGATTGTTGGAACTCAAGTTTCACTGGGGCACTGAAATATCGAAGCACCGATACCACCGGTTTACCACTCAATCTATCGAACTCAAATTGCTGTTCAGCCTCAGTAAACTGCAATGTTTGTTCAACCAACTTCTCACCAACTGTTGAAAAGAGTGCCACTTCGATTGGCATGTGAAACGGTAATTTGTCGGATTGTCCAGGTGTGTCTGGGCAGGATTGACTTAAGCTCAAAGTGAGCGTGCCATTCTCGAATGTTTCTTGGACATGAACATTGGGTGTTCCAGCCTGGCTATACCAGCGACGGAACTGTGACAAATCAACGTTGTTGGCTCGCTCCATTGCGTGCACAAAATCTTCTGTCGTCACAGCCTGGCCATCAAAATCAGCAAAATATAAATCAGACCCACGGCGAAATGCCTCTGCACCCAGTATTCGGTGGAGCATTCGAATGACTTCAGCACCCTTTTGATACACCGTTGCGGTATAAAAATTATTGATCTCTTGGTAAGAATCCGGGCGAATCGGATGCGCCATTGGTCCAGAGTCTTCTTTAAACTGGAACGCCCGCAAAACTTGTACGTCCTGTATTCGTTTAACAGCCCGGGACCCTAAATCTGCACTGTATTCCTGATCACGAAATACCGTGAACCCCTCTTTTAAACTAAGCTGGAACCAGTCCCGACAAGTGACACGATTGCCAGACCAATTGTGGAAGTACTCATGTGCAATGACACTTTCCACCGCCTCGTAGTCCGCATCTGTCGCGGTATCGACATCCGCTAATACGTATTTGGTGTTAAATACATTGAGGCCTTTATTTTCCATGGCCCCCATATTGAAATCATCCACCGCCACAATATTATAGATGTCGAGGTCATACTCGCGACCGTAAACTTGTTCGTCCCAGACCATTGAGCGCTTTAACGACGCCATCGCATGGGCGCATTTATCGATGTAGTCAGATTGAGTATAAATTTTGAGCGCTACCCGTCGGCCTGACATCGTGGTGAACTCATCTTCTATAAACTGAAGGTCACCGGCGACTAATGCAAAGAGGTAACTTGGTTTGGGATAGGGGTCATGCCACTCCACCCAATGCATACCATCTGGCCCTTCACCTTCTGCAATTGGGTTCCCGTTGGATAACAACACCGGACACTCCGATTTAGGCGCAATAATGCGCACCCGGTATTCAGCCAACACATCTGGCCGATCCAGAAAATACGTAATACGGCGAAACCCTTCTGCTTCACACTGTGTGCAGTAGTTACCACTGGATCGGTATAAACCCGACAATTCGGTGTTTTGCTGCGGGGCGATCTCTGTTTCTATCATGAGCTCAAACGCATCCGGCACTGAGTGGAGACGTAAACTCTCATTTGTTTGCTGATAGGCCTCAGCTGAGATCAGCGTGCCATCAATCGCGACCGAGAGCAATGTCAACTTTTCCCCGTCCAACACCAACGACCGATCATGTTTACCATTGCGCTCGATCTTGAGTTTGGATTTGACGCGAGTATTTTCCGGCGCTAACGAGAACTCCAGATTTACCTGACTTATTAAAAAGTCGGGCACCTGATAATCTTTCAAGTAGATGGTGTTGTTCATGGCTGGTGCTGATAAATCGTTCTCTAACATGGTGTCACGGTTAACAAATTAGAATTGAGTCCACACAGGAGTCAGTTGTTTTGACAGTGGCTCGGCACACCCGAGTCTGGCCCAAGGTTGATCTGTAGCATGAAAATCGGATCCGATCGAGGCTAACAGCCCAAACTTAGTTGCCAGTTCACCGAGCATCGCTGTTTGTTGCCGATCAGTGGTGCCAGTGGATACCTCAATGCCATTTACACCACATTCTCGCATCTCACTGATCAAGCGCGACAACTTAGTGCGGGTAAATTTATATCGATTTGGGTGCGCCAGCACCGCGATTCCGCCCGCTGTTGTAATCCATTCTCCGATCTCGCCTAAACTTGCCCATTGAATCGGAATATAACCAGGCTTTCCGCGAACCAGATACCGTTTAAATGCCTGTTTCTTGTTTTTCGCCAAGCCCATTTCCACCAATGCATCGGCAAAATGCGGTCGGGTCGGTACTGAGCGTTCCGGTATCAGCCGGTCGACGACGGGTCGTATATCGATGTCGTGTTGATCAAAGTCTTCATACATCGCTTCCGCGCGCTCTAACCGGCGCTGTCGATTTAACTTAACGCCTTTACGCAATACAGGGTTTGCTGGATCCACATTCAGGCCAACGATATGCAAGAGCTGATTCTCCCATGTACATGAGAGTTCCACGCCGTTGATGAGATTAATCCCACCCTGAGCTTCGGCTGCTCGACGTGCGTCAGATAGGCCGTCCAGAGTGTCATGATCGGTTAACGCCAGGTGCGTAATCTCAGCCTCGCTCGCCATCTGCATTAGTTCACGCGGGCTGTGAGCGCCATCCGAAAAGTGCGAATGGCAGTGCAAATCATATTTCATCAGCGGTTAATACTGTATCAAGACGTTAATTCACCGCTGGCAAATTCAAATTCATCGAGGGGAAAACGGTAAATAGGCTCGTACTCCGCACCACTGGTGGTTAGCACGCTCTCGTACAACACCACTTCTTCGAAAATAGTTTCATACGAGACGTTTATCGGTATCGAGCCTGCATAATTATTCTTGGTGTGACGATAACGACCCAATGTGACATGCGGGATAAACTTGCGCTTATCGTAATCCATATCAACCGACTTAATCGCTGAAATCACTTGTTGATACACACGTTTTACGGCATCGGACTTTTCCAGCATCGCTGCGACTATTTTGGGTCGAGTATCGGGAAACGGGCTTAAATGACTAAGAATACCGGTGAATTCAGGTTCTTCAACATAGTTATCTAATGCTTCAGCCAGATCTTCTAGGTGAGCCTCTTCCTGCTCTCCCAAAAACGCCAAGGTGATATGATAATTCTCCTGATCTACCCATCGCACCGCGCCACTCTTATCCTGATACGACATTTTCGCCGCCACATCGCCTAACTGGTTGGCGGTTTGTTTTGGGATGGGTAAG
>JAUHZM010000305.1 GCA_030426005.1 Gammaproteobacteria bacterium | reverse complement strand
ATAACTGCGAGCAAAGGTGTTCGATAACCGGACTTACTGCTTTGCCCCGCTGGTCATCATTGCGACTGATGGCGTCACGTAATCGCGCACCACGAATACCCATATCCAGTTTAGCCCACTCGCGGCATCCGTCTATCGCGGCCGCGAGGGTTTTGTTATGACGGTGCTCAAGTTGCCCAGTACTCAGGGTTGGCACGGGTTGATTAAGTTCGCGTTCGGTGTTCAGTAACGGTGATTGAAAACGATGCAGATAGTTTGGTCCACCGGCCTTTGGTCCGGTTCCGGACAAACCTTGCCCGCCAAACGGATTAACACCGACCACCGCGCCGATGATGTTGCGATTGATGTAGGTGTTGCCCGCGCGGGTATTGCGGAAAATGTAGTCTGCCATTGCACCAATTCGGCTGTGGACACCCAGGGTAAGCGCGTACCCGGTCGCGTTAATTTGCTCAATGACGGTTGGGAGTTCGTCAATGTTGTAGCGAATGATATGCAGTATTGGGCCAAAGACCTCGCGGGAGAGTTGACCTAAGTCATCGATTTCGAACACCTGTGGTGTGAAATAGGTGCCAGATTTGAGCAACTCAGTGCTGACTGGTACCGTGAGGTGGCGCTTGGCGCGCGGCGCAATGTAGTCGACATGTTTGACCAGAGTATTGGCGGCGCGTTGATCAATCACCGGCCCGACATCTGAGTGAATCTGATCGGGTCGACCTACTGTTACGCTTTGCAGTGCGCCTTCCAGCATGCCGATGACTTTGTCGGCGATCACGTCTTGCACAAACGAGACACGAAGTGCGGAGCAACGCTGCCCAGCACTGTGAAAGGCTGACGAAATAACTGCGTCGACCACTTGCTCTGGCAGTGCGGTTGAATCGACGATCATGCAGTTCTGGCCGCCGGTCTCGGCGATCAGCGGAATCGTGCTTCCCGGTCGCTGTGCGATGACCTGGTTAATGCGCTGCGCGGTTTCTGTGGAGCCTGTGAACACAATCCCCTGGATGCGAGGGTCGGCGTTTACCAGGTTGCCAACAAACGCGCCTTCGCCAAGCACAAGTTGCACCGCTTCAGGTGGACATCCCGCTTCCAGCAATAATTCAATGGCACGAACCGCGACCAATGGGGTTTGCTCGGCGGGCTTGGCGACGACGCAATTGCCTGCCACGAGGGCGGCAGCGAGCTGGCCGACAAAGATTGCCAGTGGGAAATTCCAGGGACTAATACAGAAGAACACACCGCGCCCTTGCGCGGCAGAATGACCCGCGCTTCCAACAGTGGCTTGAAGCGCGTAATAACGACAAAAATCGACCGCTTCACGTACTTCAGAAACGCAATCCGCGATCGTGCGCCCAGCTTCGAGATTGATGATGGCCATCAATTCCAGCATGTGCGATTCCAACAGGTCCGCCGTCTTATAAAGTATCTCGGCACGCGCTTCTGGAGATGTGGAAGACCAGGTCTCAGCATAGTTGTGCGCGGTTTTGAGCGCCAGTTCGATGTCTTTTTCCGCTGCGTAACTGCTCTCCCCGACCACCTGTTTTAAGCGCGCAGGATTGGTGATTTTAACCGCGCGACCTGGGCGTTGTCGGCCAGCAATGATGGAGTGGGCGACAATTGCTGACTGTGCGCGTTGGTCGATCTCCGCTTTGATGGCAGTGATGGTTGCCACGTCATCAAGATCCAGACCGCGCGCATTCGCACGCGCCTCACCTGCGTGACGAAATACGTTGACTGGCAGCGGAATTTTGCTGTGGCGGTAGGTGCTGCGATCCGCGACTTCGTCGTAGACGTCTTGCACTAACTCAGATGCGGGCGTGTCGTTATCTAAGAAACGATTCACGAACGAGCTGTTTGCGCCATTCTCAAGTAGCCGTCTGACCAGATATGGCAATAAATCTTCATGCTCACCAATCGGTGCATAAACGCGGAGCGAGATATCTTTGGCGCCGGCTAATTTGCGCAGGTGTTTATACATCAGCTCGCCCATGCCGTGCAGGCGCTGAAACTCGAATTCAGTATTGCCTAGATGGACGGCGATTTTTAGTACTGCCATCGCCGTGTAGGCGTTGTGCGTTGCGAACTGCGGATAAATTGCATCGGCAGCAGATAATAAGTGTTGCGCACAGTTCAGGTAGCAGATGTCGGTGTTCACTTTGCGCGTAAACACTGGGTAGTCGGTGAGGCCTTGCTCTTGCGCGTGCTTGATTTCGGCATCCCAGTAGGCGCCTTTAACCAGTCGGACCATCAAACGGCGCTTGGTGGCCTGGCCGAGCGCGATAAGCCATTGCGCTACGGCCGGTGCACGCTTCTGGTATGCCTGCATCACAAAGCCAAGGCCGTCCCAGTTTTGTAGATCAGGGTGGCGGCAAAGCGCTTCAAAAATGTCTAAGGACAGTTCAAGACGCGCAGCCTCCTCGGCATCGATGCTGAGACCGATATTGTAGTGTTTGGCTTTGCGGCACAGCTCTGTGATACGCGGCAGCAGTTCAAGCATCACTGTGTCGGCGTGAGAAACATGGTATTGCGGATGCAGTGCCGAAAGCTTCACTGACACACCGTCGGCAGAATATACGTCGGATTGCTTGTTCAGTTTGCCCACGCGATCCAGAGAGTCAGCATAGGACTTGTAGTAGCGCTCTGCGTCTTGGTGAGTACGCGCGGCTTCGCCGAGCATGTCAAACGAAAAACGTGTGTTTGCATCATTCTGTTTGGTGCCTTTACGTATACCTTCTTCGATGCTGCGACCGAGTACGTACTGACCGCCCATGATCCGCATAGCTTGGTGGATAGCGCGGCGTACCACCGGCTCGCTTAAATTGGCCGTCAAGCGTTTTACCCAGCTCCCAGGTTGTTGGGTGATCTCTTCGTCTAGAAATACCAATTTACCGGTCAGAATCATGCCGCAGGTAGCGGCGTTTACAAACACGGATTCCGATTGACCACTGTGGCTACGCCAGTCCCCTGAGCTGATTTTCTCCGCAATCAGTCGGTCTGCCGTAGTGCTGTCTGGCACGCGCAGTAAGGCTTCGGCTAGGCACATTAGGGCGACGCCTTCTTTGTTTGATAGCCCAAATTCCTGCAAAAAGGAATCCAGCAATGTTTGGCTGCGAGTGTCTTTACGGCAGGCGCGGACCAACTCTTGAGCTTCGGCTGTCAGTGCTTCGCGTTCATGACTGGGTAACGATGGCTTGGTCAGTAACTCGCCGACGAAGTGGTCTTCATCAATATGCTTGGTCTGCGTAATAAGCGCACGTAACTCAGTCAATGAGGATGGATTAGCAGCGGAGCTCAGTGTTTTGTTCATGGCCAGTAACCGGTTTTATTGCGAAGTATAAAATGCGATATTTTGCCGAAGTCACTAGCTAATATGTTTTCAAAAACAGACTTTTTGCGATATTAATTGGCTGAAAATAGGGTTTTTGCTAGTGAAAAGTTCGATTTGGCGCTGGTTCCCATATCAGAGTTCGAACCCGTGGTGCTTGAGAGCAGTGACTACAGTGTTACACACGAC
>JAUHZM010000029.1 GCA_030426005.1 Gammaproteobacteria bacterium | reverse complement strand
GTAATGGCAAGTTAGTGCGCGTCAACGACTCCAGACCCGTTTCTGAATCTGAATAGGTGAAGTTGGCGGCTAAACCAAAACCATTGTCAAAACCAGTTTGGAAAGACAACTCCAGACCTTGAACCGTGCCACCGTCGCCGTTAAATGGACGTGTCACGCCAGCAGTACTTGAACCACCCGGCGTTTGGTCCGGCTGAGTTTCTTGTACAGTTCGGCTAGCAATGAAGGACTCAACGTCTTTATAGAAGAATGTCGCTGACGCCAAACCGATGTCACCGAAGTACCACTCGTACGACAGATCAAATTGATCAGCACGGAATGGATCCAGGTCTGGGTTACCAGCAGAACCACCGTTAAAACGGAAGCAGTTACAGCTAATGTCGCGCGTCAAATCCTGCGTAAAGCCACGACCCAACAATTGCAGGTCAGGACGTGCAATGACACTCGCCGCATTAACACGAATCTTGCGCTGATCATCCAGATCGTAAGAGAAGTTCACACTTGGCAGAACGTCAGTGTACGAGACTTTCTTGGTTTCCAGATTAGCGTCACGGAATGCACCGTTCCACGTATCGGTACTCCAAAGACGCTCAGTCGCAGGACTTGCTTTAGAGAACGTGATTTCAGTCTCAGTTCGAATCACGCGTACGCCGATGTTCAAATCCCAGTTGGCTTCTGCACCACCAAAATCAGCTTCAAAGTAAGCCGCTGTGGTTTGCTCAGATGCATTCCATGACTCTAATGGATCTTCGATAAAGTCAACCGGCGCGCCGCCTGCAATACCTTGGAACCACTCGCTTGGATTACCCATTCGTGCTGCATCGTCGAACAACAGACCGTTCTGGTAGTTACCCGTTGGGAAGTAGTCATTGATGCGTACTGCACGATTTGGATTGCTTGAATAGGTCTCCCATGGAATCACACCCGGTGAACCGCCACCGAAGCGCGAGAAATCAAAACCGTATAAGGCTTCGCACAATGGAATACCTGAGCTGGTTGTGGCATCCGCACACTTGTCACCAATCGCCGCATCAAGGAAGCGGTAGTATGGACCGAACAGCTGCGCGTCACTGATACCATCGCCATCCACGTCACCAATATCGTAACCTGCGGTTGCACGTAGACCGACACCGCCAGGACCTGGATCAAAACTCGGATCAAAAGTGGCAGGTGCGCCATTGCGACTCAGGTCTGCCAGATAATGACCCTGAACAAAATCCACTTCTTCATCCGCAACACGAGCACCAAAGCGCAACGTTTGCAGATGGCCAGCGTCCATATCGAGTTCAATATCGGCACGTAGAGCAGTTTCTTCATTGCTGACTTTATCGCCGAACGCCCAGTGCGATTTGAAGTTCAAATAACGTGCGTCCGTCAACCAACCTTCGTCGGCATAACGCACGTCTGGCAAACCACCCTTGGTCGAGTATGTCCACACACGCAAATCATCAGTATTGTCTGCACCCGTATTTGGTGTTGGGTCGTTATTTGCCACGACTTGCCAACCAGTTTCTCCCTGCCCGGTGTACGTTGTTACGCCATACGGTGAAAAACGACTATCACTGAACGCGTATTCACTTTCGTAATCGGCTTTTGAGTGTGACAGATCAAACGACGCAGTGAGTCGTCCGCCATTATCAAACTCAGCACCTAATCGAATATTGTCGGTGGTGACGTCTGACATTTCACGACTGGTGTTGGTTTCTGAACCACCAGCGATGAACGTACCTTGTTGGATATGCGCAACGGAACCGCCCGCAAAATTGTGATTCACTAAGCCAGGCGCCAAGAACTCATCTGGAGTCAGAATGGCCGCGCCACGCGAGCCACTAACAAATGGGTACGCTGCTTCCAAACCGGCAGAACCATCGACACCCATGTCGTGCTTGACTGAGTACGAACTACGATCCAGGTCTAAACCTGCATGCGTCCAATCTGCGGACAACTCCCAGTTGTCATTCGGGCGCCAACCCAATGTCAGACTTGCACCTAAGCGCTCACGCTCAGTTTCTGCATCGGTGAAATACAACATACCTGGGCGAATATAGTCTTGGCCATTCGCGAGTGTATTAACCTGGAAGCCTTGACGAGAGAAGGTCTGCGCTTGGTCAGAATGAACCGTTTTATTATTGGTTGTGATCGAGAGAATCGCGCCAAACGTATCATCCCAGTTCTTGCCCAGGACCACTGCGCCACTTGGTTGCGCATCACTAGAATCAGCACCTTGATCCAGCTTGGCATTACCAGCTAACAATAACTCGTCGGTACCAATGGAAAATGGTGAACGGGTCTTCAGGTTAATTGTGCCGCCCAGACCACCTTCGACCAACGAGGCACGTGGGCTTTTATAAACATCCACGCCACCTAAGAGTTCAGAAGGAATACCTTCCAGCGAATTGGTGAACTCAACACGAGCTTCACCGAGTTGAAAATATTCTAAACCAGTTAGAAATGTCTCTCCGTTCAGCAACGTCACGTTTTGATCCAGGCCGCGAATACGGACTTTGGTACCTTCCCCGCCTTCACGGTCAATTTGAATACCCGTTAGACGTTGCAGTGACTCCGTCACATTCTGATCGGGCATCTTACCGATATCATCTGCGGTGATGCTTTCCATCACTTGTTGTGACTGACGCTTAATATCAAGTGATCGATTCAATGCATTGCGTTGACCGCGTACGATGATTTCTTCTAGCACTTCACCGTATGCACCGCTTTCTGCCTGATCAGCGCTTGATTGCGCGTGGCTAAGACTGCTTCCCAACAAGCAGGATGACACAACCAGTGCGATTTTGGTTTTGTTGAATTGATTGGCCTTAGCCTGTCGCTCCGGCGACTGGCCGTGACGATGCTTGGCCACGAACTGACTTCGGGTCATGGTGGTTCTCCTCTGACTAATGTAATTGTTCTGTAATACCTCTCCTCCAATTGCTTACCGATCAGACACGTTGAACAACCACACTCTCCTGACTTGAGGCTCTGATTGCGCCTATCTCCTGGCTTACGCCGACACAATCATCACTTGGCTATTCTCTCTGACACTTAGGTAAGCAACAGAATCAAACTCGACCGATCGCACGACAACAGAACTGAGGACGCACGCTGCCCGATATTTGATAGGCGAACCTTACACTAATGGTAAACGTTTTCCAATATAGAAAACGAACAAAAATTGCTGCAATCGCTAATTCTCGAAAAACGAATATTTATTTAATTTTATTTTCAATACTTTATATATTATTTTTCACTTAAAAATTGATCACAAAAAAACCAATCCAATATGAGAAATGGTAAACGTTTACTGTTTTTTTGCGAAAAATCAGTACAATCGAGCCAGAATTAGGCAATCGTTTCCCAAGTCAACGAATCCTGTTAGAGTGCCAGATCAACCAGAAACTGTAGAGCCAGACACCGATGTCCGATATTGGAATTAAAGAACTCGCACGAATCGCAGGCGTATCCACCGCCTCAGTATCCCGTGCTCTGAGTAACCCTGAGCGGGTATCCAAGAAGATGCGAGATAAGGTCCAGGCTGCCGCAAAACGCGTCGGCTACCAACCCAATCGATTGGGTGCCAGCTTAAGGACATCACGTTCGGGAAACATCGTAGCTATCATTCCCGACATCAGTGATACCTTCAATTCAGGTGTCATCCAGTCATTGGAACGTGCTGCGGCAGAACGAGGTTATTCAGTCCTCTTTGGTGATACACAAGGTATTCGCGAGCGCGAGCTGGTTTACGGCGCCATGGTGCGATCACGCCAAGCTGACGGCATTATGGTTTTCTCACACCGCCTGCCATTTACCGCCGAGGAATTACAGTCGGAGAATTTCAAATTGCCACCACTGGTAAACTCGTGCGAACTCGCCGACTCACCACATATCGACACATCAAACCTGCCTTGGGTATCTATTGACAATGTTCAGGCTGGAAAAGATGCAGTCACACACCTAATCGAACTGGGACATCAGAATATTGCGGTCATCACCGGTGACATTGATTCACCCAGTACGTTGCAGCGACTCGAGGGTTACCGGCAAGCTCTGCATGCTGCCGGAATCCCCTATCGAGAGGAAAACATTTTCCAAGGCGCATACACGCTGGAAGCAGGTGTGCGCATTACCAAACAGGTGCTACTAGCCAAACACCGACCTTCGGCCATTTTCTGTATGTCTGATGAAATGGCGATGGGTTGTATCGCCACCCTTAAAGAGCACGGCTTTGGCGTCCCAGAAGACATTTCCGTCGTCGGCTTTGACGACATTCGCTTTGCGCAGTATTTATCACCGCCACTCACCACGATTGCGCAACCTGTGGAAGCCATTGGACGAACCTGCGCCAATATTTTGATTGATCTGATCGAAGATGTCGCTGAGCCAGAATCAAAACACATCTTGCCACACAAACTGGTTGTACGCGCCAGTACGGCAGCCCACAAATAAAAAGCCACCAACCATCGGCAGTTGCCGTTAATTGGTGGCTTTTAGTCGATCATTCTAAGATCAACAGCGCCTAATCAAGACTCATCCGCGAACCGATACTCGGCAAATTGCTCACGCAATTTCATCTTATGAATCTTACCCGTTGCGGTATGCGGTAATTCATCAACAAAAGTGACCTCATTCGGCATCCACCATTTTGCGACTTTGCCGTCCATAAAACCAAGAATATCATCACCAGACACCGAAGACCCGGCAACGCGCACGATCACCAATAAAGGTCGCTCATCCCATTTCGGATGCGCAATCGCAATCACTGCGGCTTCGGCTACTTCTGGGTGTGCGACCGCACAGTTCTCCAAATCAATCGACGATATCCACTCACCGCCAGATTTAATAACATCTTTGGTGCGATCGGTAATCATCATATTCCCGTCTGGGTTGATGCTGGCAACGTCACCTGTATCGAACCAACCGTCTGCATCTAGCGCAGTCTCAGTATGTTTGTAATACCGTTCAACCACCCAAGGGCCCTTTACTTTCAGCGCGCCGAAAGCAACGCCATCCCAAGGTAGCTCCTGGCCATCATCGTCAACAATCTTCATTGACACACCAAACACTGGTCGACCAGCACGAACACGCAGTTTGTCGTATTCTTCGTCGCTGTAGTAGTCACGAGGATGCTTGGGCGCATTGAATGTGCCTAGCGGCGCCATTTCAGTCATACCCCAACCCGTAATCGTCGTCACGCCATGGTTTTTCTCGAAGTCATGCATGATGCTCAGCGGACACGCTGAACCACCAACACCAACGCGCTCCAGTGACGGCACGGATTTACCGGACTCCTTAAGATAGTTGAGCAGCGCAAGCCAGACTGTTGGCACACCAACCGCATACTTCACGCCCTCTTCTTCGATCAGACGCTGCAATGTTTCACCGTCGCCCATTTTGGATCCTGGAAACACCAAGGTGAAGCCGGCCAGCGCGGCGGAGTATGGCATGTTCCAGGCATTCACATGAAACATCGGCACGATTGGTAACGCCACATCGTGCGCGCTCAGGCCCATGCCATCACCCAAACAACAGGCGTAAGACTGTAAAACCAATGACCTATGCGAATACAGCACACCCTTTGGATTACCCGTTGTTCCAGAGGTGTAACACAATGAACAAGCAGTGTTTTCATCCAGTTCCGGCCAAGGATAGTCGGTACTCTCCTGAGCCAGCAATGTTTCGTAGCAATACACATTCTCTAATTTGGTGTCTGGCATTGAGTCTTCGCCCGCCATCACCACAACCCCTTTAACATGCGGAATTGAGTCCGAGATTGCTTCAATCAACGGCAAGAACATCGGGTCGACCATCAACAATTGATCTTCGGCGTGATTGATGATGTACACCAGCTGCTCAGGGAACAAGCGAGGATTAATGGTATGACACACCGAACCACAACACGCCACACCGTAGTAGACCTCCATGTGACGATAATCGTTCCAAGCTAACGTGCCGACGGTTTGACCTTGTTCGACACCGAGTTTTTTCAACGCATTGGCGAGCTGTGCGGCACGATCAAAGCACTCTGACTGAGTGTATTCATGACGCGGATTATCGTGCGTAATTGAGACAATTTTACTGTCGCCATTAATGGCACGTCCGTGTTTCATTAGTGCTGTGATGGTTAACTGATCACCCATCATTAGGCCTTGCATACATACCTCCTAAAACGGTTTTGGAATTCGGGACTGTTTTTTTCAATCCACTGATTTTTATATTCACAAGCATGTTAGCACGGGAATCAGATAGCTGTGTAGTGTCGCTCCATACGCATAAATTCGGCATATTTCTGCCCAACATTGATGTCAGAAATAGTCCTGTTTTGCTCACATAAAATCGCAATACACGGAATCCACCAGAAACATCAAACTGAAGGCTTTGCAAACGAAGTGATTTGCGCTACCTTCCTCCCTTTGATGAGGAAGTTCAGGCGAATCACAATGCCAATAGAAAAATCACATACGCCAGCCGCAGCACCGAAGCCGCTCGAAAACCGAACATTTGGGCTGATTTTTGCTGGGCTTTTTATGGTCCTGACGCTGTTCCCGCTGCTTAGCGGAAATGCGCTTCGCATGTGGTCATTGTATGTGTCTGGTGGCTTTGCCGCCCTCGCCATCCTCATTCCAGTCGCGCTGACACCACTGAATCTAGCGTTTCAAAAGTTCGGCCTGCTGATGCACAAAGTCACCAACCCGATTCTGATGGGTCTGGTGTTTTTTCTAACCGTTTTACCGACCGGCTTGGTACTCAAGCTTCTCGGCAAAGATCCTATGCGTCGAAAGTTAGACGCCAAAGCGCAGACGTACTGGATCAAACGTGAAGACCATCTAATCAGCAAAGAGTCATTTGACAATCAATTTTGACGTCTGCTCGGCAACACAAATCCACCTAACCATACAGCGCACACTACCGGCGCATTAGAACGATATCGTCACGGAGTCTACTTTGGAATTACTCAAAGAATTATGGAAGTTTATGAAGGCCAGAAAAAAGTTCTGGTTACTCCCAATTCTGGTCTTTGCTTTGTTATTAGGTGGCCTGGTGATCTTTGCTCAAGGCTCCTCGCTTGCCCCATTCATCTACACACTGTTTTAGATTAAGGCATGATTATTCTGGGAATCTCCGCGTTTTATCACGACAGCGCGGCCGCGATTATCGATGATGAAAAAATCATCGCCGCTGCACAGGAAGAACGCTTCACTCGTATCAAGCATGACAGCGCCTTCCCTATCAATGCGGTTGAGTACTGTCTTGAGGAAGCCGGTATTACCCTGGATCAGGTCGACAATGTAGTATTTTTTGAGAAGCCGTTTGTCAAATTTGAACGCCTACTTGAAACCTACGTTGCCTTTGCTCCACGTGGTTTCTTGTCATTCCGGTCGGCGCTACCACTGTGGATCAAAGAAAAACTATTTCAAAAGCGAATACTCCGTGAAGCCATGGCTCATCTCGGTACGGAGTATGATTGGGATACGCGGCTCAAGTTCTCTGAACATCACCTGAGTCATGCTGCTAGTGCTTTTTATCCATCGCCTTTTGACGAAGCTATCGTACTCACCTTGGATGGGGTTGGTGAATGGGTTACTACCTCCATGGCCATAGGGCGTGGCAACAAACTAGAGGTGGTCAAAGAAATTCATTTTCCGCATTCGCTTGGTTTACTGTATTCCGCTTTCACCTATTACACCGGATTCCGGGTCAATTCTGGTGAATACAAAGTCATGGGGCTGGCTCCGTATGGTGAGCCTAGATTCAAAGACCTCATTCTTGAGCATATAATCGATGCAAAGGAGGATGGTTCGTACCGTTTGGATCAGAGTTATTTTAACTATTGCACTGGTCTGACCATGACGAACAAGAAGTTTGCCAAGCTATTTGGTCGTCCAGCCCGCGTTCCTGAAGACGAACTCGAACAGTTTCACATGGATATCGCGGCCTCCGTTCAAGCCGTAACCGAGGAAATCGTACTCAAGCTCGCCAAGTCCTTGTCCGCTGAAACTGGAATCAAAAATATCTGCTTAGCTGGTGGTGTTGCTCTCAACTGTGTTGCCAATGGCAAGCTACAACGTTCTGGTCTGTTCGACGGCGTGTGGATTCAACCCGCTGCTGGAGACGCAGGAGGCGCTTTGGGTGCAGCACAAGCCTTGGCGCATATCTATCATGACGTGCCAAGGACTGTGCATCAGAACGACAACATGCAAGGCAGTTACCTCGGCAAGGAGTTCAGTGACGACGAAATCCGTGAACGCTTAACGGCTGCTGGTGCGCATTTCACAGAATTCCCCGACACAACTTCGATGATTACTGCAGCCGCTGACGCGCTTGCAAGTGAACAGGTGGTCGGTTGGTTTCAGGGCCGCATGGAGTTTGGTCCGCGTGCGCTCGGTGGAAGATCGATTCTTGGCGACCCTAGGTCTCCAGCGATGCAGAAAAACTTGAATCTAAAAATCAAGTATCGCGAATCATTTCGTCCTTTCGCACCGTCGGTGCTAGCCGAAAAAGTCAATGAATTCTTTGAGTTAGATGGCCCAAGTCCCTACATGCTGTTGGTGGATGCGGTCCAGAAAGATAAACGATTGGCGATGTCTGATGAACAGCAAAAATTATTTGGTATCGACAAATTAAACGTCCCTCGATCTGAAATTCCCGCGGTAACCCATGTGGACTACTCTGCTCGAATTCAAACCGTTCATCGGGAGACCAATCCCAAATATCATCAGCTAATTAGCGCATTCGAAGCCAAAACGGGTTGCCCTTTGGTAGTCAACACCAGCTTTAATGTGCGCGGCGAACCGATTGTTGGCTCCCCTGAGGATGCGTTCAATTGCTTTATGGGAACCGAGATGGATGTATTGGCCATCGGGAACTTTGTGCTACATAAGAAAGACCAAAATCCAGATCTCGCCAAAGACTATAAAAACGAGTTTACACTGGATTAAAGCTAATTTTCTTGCAGCAATAGAAACAACGCCCCAAGTACTGGATTCGACGGGGCGTTAACCTGCTCCTCGGCCAACAAAGTCAGGTTCAAGTCAGTCGCATTCTGGAACTTTACAAAAAAGCGTTGTAATGACACGTCGAGCGTCATTGGGTCACCAGTCGCCGTCGTTGGGTACTGGATTGCAGACAATATTTCTTCATCACACGCGCCACAACTCACGCTAAGGTTCCATCCACCGACACCACTAATTCGTGGCAACCCGAGCATAAACGACCACACTGACTGCCCACTTCCCGCGTTGAATTGACGTTCAAAAACAGGTGGATTAGTAAACGAAGATCCCGTAATCACCAGCGTAATAGTCTCCCCACCCTGTGCTGTAAAACCTTCTGGGAAACGAATATTACCCGTAAAAAAATCGGCATTGCCTAACGTGATGTTCACACTCAAATCCGACGAGTTAGCGGGAAACACTTCTGCGCGTGTCAGATCCACCACGCCAGCGGTCGGCTTCCAAAATCCTTGAGTGGTCGTCTGCTGATCGAGATTACATCCCTGCAAACACTCAAACCCAAGTTTGAACGGTGCGTAATTGCCAGACTGACCGGGAACGGTGCTGGTGGAATTCTGTAAGTTTAGACTATAGAAAGTCGATCGACTGCCTTGAGAAATCGTAGCAATCGTGGCGGGACCCGTACTAAACTCCCCTGACCCGCTGGTATTGGTCAGTGTATAGACACGAAATATAAGGTTTGACTGAGCGTTGGGCGCACCGGTAGGCAAACTAAAGTTGCCGCTTAGGGTATGTGTTTGAGCGTTGACTTGAAAAGGCAAAAGAAATGCCAATAAGCCGATCAGTTGAATAGAAATACGAAAAGCTTGCATACGCGCTGAGCGCCCTCCCAGACCATATTTAGTCGACGTTAGACTCGATTCACGCTCACGCTTCCCTTATATCCCATTACGACACTTTGTTGATGCCGCCCGACCCATTTACGCCTTGACTATTCAAAGAGTCACCACTGAGACTGACCTTTCTCGACTAGCCACCATGCCAGTATCGACATCGCTGTGACACCAGCCAGAGCAACCAAACCGTGTAATGGCGTCAGTGTCACCGAATTTGGAATCAAGCCGATAGCCCCATTTGCCAAACTGTTAAAGTCAATCGTGAAGTACGCGGCCAAAAATCCAAGCAAAATACCGATCAGTTCGATTGACACGCCAGCCTTACGCGGTCGCTCTACCTTAGCTGGTAAGGAATTAAGCACCTGCTTAGTAAAATTGTTGCTCTCAAACTGAGGCATGGTGCTACGAGCATCATTGAATAAAGCATCCAGGTCACTGAAGCCTGAGTCAGGCTCACTCGATGTTGCGGAAAACAATTGGTTAAACTCGTTTGTCATAACGTTTTCTCCTGCCAGCCCTGCAGACTTTGCTGCAGCGCAGACCGGCCACGGTTAATATGCGTTTTTACAGTACCCAGCGGGATACCCATAATATCTGAAATTTCTTGTTGCGTATTCTGTCTATGTAGAAATAAGTGTAGCACGGAGCGTCGTTCAGGCTCCAACATAGATAACAATTTGGCAACCTTTTGGTGCAGCGCGGAGGTTTCGTCCCCTTGCGCCGTCTCCGCAACCTGATTGGCAATATACGGATCGTCGTCGATCGATTGTGTGTCGAGCTGCTTTTTACGTACGTGCTGCAAGAACACGTTATAACCAATTCGATAAAGCCAACTGGAGAACTTGGCTTCTTTTCGAAATCGGTGCAGCTCTTTAAACGCCTGAATGAAGGTGTCTTGCGTCAAATCATCCGCAAGCGCTTCATTCCAGTTCGTCAACTGGCGCATCGAATAACGCAGATTCGATTGGTGTCGATTCACCAATTCTGCGTATGCACGCTGGTCGTTCTCACTTACCGCAAGTTCAACCAGCACTGCTTCTTCCAGGGTTTTCACAATCGCTCGACGGGTCAGGTTAATGGAAACGGCTTACTGTGCGCCCTCTTTACGTTCCGCAATGTACCAGTACACTAACCGAGCTATGCCGATAAACAAGGGAATCAAACCGAACCCTGCGATATCACTGTCACCCGCTGCATTGAAAGCCGCAACGATGCCCGCGCCAATGCCGGTCAGCATGATACCCCTGCGTAAAGAATTGCCGCCGTCTACATCGATTGTGTTCAGGACTTGTGGAGGCACATCCTTCCCCGCATCTAAAAATCGATTCACCAGTTCCACGCGCTGTCTGCGCTTCTTGTGACCAAACCACAGTATCAGCAGTACGATAAACACCGGCATCCCAAAAATAAGTACCACAGCTAGACTCGCGACAATCGCTGCACCAACTGGCATATCACTGCCATTCAGGTCAAAAGTAATGCCGTCTTCGATCGCTTTCACAATCTTTTCTTTGTCTTCACTCGACAAGCGTGAAATATCAGCTTCGAGGTCGTTCACTACTTCCTCGCCAAAGTTGTCGCGAATCGCCTTTCGAGCGGCAGCAAATTTCTGTTCGGAAGTAAGCTCTTCGTCACCGTCGATTTCAATATCGATCCGCAGCTTTCCCTCATCATCTTTGACATTGACTTTGGCATCGACGGTTTGTTCAATCACCGTCGCGGCATTCTCAACGTCAGCCGTCTGCGCAAAGGCAAATGACGAAATACTTAACATCAATGCCACAGAGAAGGTAGTAAGTGTGTTTTTCATAATAATTCTCCAGTTGAAATTAAGCTCTAAAACTGAGCTCTCGGTGATTTAGATGCGGGGTCACCAATTTCGGATTCAGGTTTTTACCAATTTTTTGTAATTATTTTCACCCATCGGCACTCGCTGCAAAAACTGAGCAAAAAAACAGCGAAAATACACAAAAAAGGCGACCAGTCTGTTGCGCAAACATGGTCGCCTTCACATCAAGACAAATCGCTAAGAATATCGGTGAACCGTTCTCATAGCGAAATTCAAAACCAATTTATCCATTCTTGATCAAATGTTCGACCACTTTATCGCCAAAGGCTTCGGTGGACAACATTTGCACACCACTACCCGGTTTGGAGAGATCAGCGGTCGAGTACCCGTCGGCAAACACGCTTTGCATGGCCTGCCAAACATTTCGAGCCTCTTCCTGCATCCCAAAGCTGTATTCCAACATCATCGCCATCGAGCCGATCATCGAGTATGGATTCGCCATTTGCTTGCCAGCAATATCCGGCGCAGAACCGTGTGACGGCTCATAGTAAGCCTTGCCATTAGCACCTAGACATGCGGAAGGCATCAGCCCGAGCGACCCCAGGATACCGCCACCCTGATCGCTCAGAATGTCGCCAAACATGTTTTCCATCACCATGACATCGAATTGCCCTGGATTAAGACACAGCGCCGTAGCCGCCGCATCCACCAAGGTATGGATCACACTCACATCGAGGTATTCCTTCGCCACTTCCTCTAATACTTCGTTCCACAATACACTGGATTTTAGTACGTTACTTTTGTGGATATTGTGCAGCACCTTTTTACGTGCACTCGCTAGTTTGAAAGCCTCATGCAGAATCGCCTTGATCTGATTTTCATCGTATTCGAGCTGTTCCCGCACGTAGCGCACACCGTTCTCGTCCACGCCCATTTCCTTGTGGCCAAAGTACAAACCACCGACCAATTCACGCACCATGATCAGGTCGATCCCTTCGCCGACCACTTCTGGCTTTAACGGTGAGAAATGCGCAAGTGATTTAGGTAAGTAAACCGGGCGGAAATTCGCGTAAGTGTTAAGTCGTTTCCGCAGTGGCAACAGGGCACCACGCTCTGGTTGCTGGTCTACTGGAATCTTCTTTGATTCTTCGTGGCTTAGGCCGATCGGACCCTTAACCACCGCATCAGCAGAATCTACGAGAGCTTGCGTCTCTTCAGGGAACGAGCTACCGTGACTGAAGTACGCGCTGGCGCCAAATGGGGCCTCGACCAACTCGAACTCAACATCGTTACGTTGCTCGATGACTTTGAGGACCTTGACGCCCTCGCGCATAATTTCCGGGCCAATCCCATCGCCGGCCAGGATGGCGATTTTGTATTTACTCACTGTATTGATTATCGGTTAAATTGAAGCGAAGCGATTTTAGCCGATTTAGCTCAGCAAACGTACCCTAGGACAACAAAAGTAACTCAATAGCGGGTATCATTGCCTTCCCTTTGAGACCATTGACCGGATTAAAATGTGCCTCACGCGTGGTATTCAGTCTTAGTGCCGAAGCACGCATTACATCACCGGCGCTGCCAACGCCCGCAGTAGGACTCCATCCCAGATTACCTTCGTACATCACACGGTAGACACTGACTGCAACCGCGAAAGTGCCGAAGTCTGTCGGATGAATCAAATCTTCCTGAAACATTCGATCAAAAACACTGCGCGAGTTGCGATACATCTCAAACCAGAGGTCACCGACTCGAGCCACCGACACCTCTAGCTCGGCACCGATATCCAAATAGGCCTGCGAAATGCGAATCTGATCACCCGGATAGTTGCCGGTTTGCAATCGCGCCCAAGTCTGAAACAGAATTGGCTCTGCCCCGCTGGCTCGCACTTCTGCCACCAGGTCTTTAACACCGGAAACGAAATAGCCCGGATGCCGAATCGCTTGCGTGCTATGGTCCTGCAACACGACATAGTCCCAATGTCCATCGCGAATCAAAGCCAGCGTCTGAGGCCGACGTGCGTGCTCAGACAAGCTAATTCCACCGACGTATTCGTATTGAAAGGTGTCTTCGCCCTGAGGGTTATTGGCCGCAAACCGCTGGAGAGTCGTCGCTGAAAATCCAGTAAAACTGTTGCCGACAAAAAGCACTTTGAACGCCGATGCTGGCATTGACGCCAACAGCAAACCCATTAAAACAAGAAACTGCCAATGGAAACGGTTCATACCCTGAAATAGTGACCAGTTAATCAAAATCGCATCATAAAGCAGAGACCACCAAATACATGTATAAATTTCATCAAAATAAAATTTTTGTGCCCTGAGGAGAATTTGACTCGGCCTTCAACACCATCCAATAAAATGCAGGCCTTGACGCTCGATTGAGGAGAATTGATCCCTCTGGTCGAGCGATTTAGAATGTTCTCTATCAACTCCAAATTCTGATCGATACAGATCTGAGCTCATGCAAGGTTTGTGACCGGTCCGACCACAACTTTCAGGATATAATTATGCAAGGTACCACTCTTCTACGCATAGCGGCTGTATCAGCCATAACAATTCTTCTTACACTACCACTGCGCCAAGCCTCGGCTGAGGAAGCGAAGTTACATTTCGTCAACACCAAAGTCAGCGATCGAATCTATGTATTACGCGGCGAAGGTGGCTTCACCGGCGGCAATGTGGCATTGAGTGTCGGTGAGGATGGCGTTGCCATGATCGATAATGGTATTTCCTCGGTATTGGAGATGCTGCGCGCTGAGACACGTAAGATAACTGACCAGCCCATCGACTATCTGATCAATACGCATGTGCACGGCGACCACACTGGCAACAACTTCGCCTATGGCAGTGATGGTACACGCATTATCAGTCATGAGAACCTCCGCACCGCACTCGTAAAACAAGGCGTTGAGACCGAGAGCGGCAAACAACCTACCCCTAAAGCCAGTTTGCCCGTCCTTACTTTTTCTGACCGTATGACCATTCACATCAACGGAGACCAGGCAAAGATCATTCACTTTGCCCACGCGCATACCGACGGCGACGCGATCGTGCATTTTGCCGAAGACAATGTGATTCACACGGGCGACATCATGTTCAATAAGGTATTTCCTTACATTGATGAGTCCAATGGCGGCAGCTTGCGCGGTGCGATCAAAGCACTCAAAGTCATTCACGAAATGAGCAATGAAGAGACCAAAATCATCCCCGGCCACGGACCCTTGGCCGCGAAAGCTGACATTCAGCGCACCATTGACATGATGGAAGACTCACTGAGTTTGGTCCAAGCATTGGTAGATGATGGTAAAAGCGATGAAGAAATCTTAGCCGCCAACCCGCTGAGTAAATACCAAGAATATCACTGGGGTTTCATTACCACTGAGAAGATGACCAAGCAAGCGATCTCGGCGGCACGCACACCGGCCGATAAAGCCAAGACGCACTCTCACAGCCACTAACAAGTAGGACACATATGGAATCCGAATTCTTCGTTGCCACTTTATTTAATCTGGCAATCAATCTGCTCTACACATTATTGGCGTTGATTGTCGGTGTCATCGCACTCAAGTTTGTCGATCGACAATTATTAAAAAACGTCGATATTGAAAAGCAATTGCAAAATGGCAACATCGCGGTGGCGATTTTCGCATCGACAATTCTGCTGTTTGTCGCCGTCATTGTCTCGTTTGGACTAAAAGGCTGAATCGACAGTCAATGATGGATTGGTAGCCAGAACGCTGTGCGCGAATTTTTAAAGGCTAGCTTCTGGCTACTGGGTAGCATTCTGGTGATCGCGTGGCTTGAAAGTCACCAACAGCAGATATCTACGCCCGCACTGGAACAGCTGCAACAAACAGCACAGACACCAACAAAGCCGCCGACCGAGCAGTCGAGGCGACAAACAGGCGAGATTCAAAGCGTAGCGGATGGTCAGAGGATGAGCACGGCGGCTTTGCATCAAATCGTCAGTGCACCGGACTACCAAGGTGGCACCGCCAGCTTCTATTTGAGTGATCACCGACAAAGGATCATCAATTACGTGGCAACCGGAATCGATCAACGGCCTTACTTCGCAAATTCATATCTGGTCGGTTTTGTTCCATTTGAAACTGACGCAATCTGGGTTCCACTCGCCACACTCAGCATGCGCAAGCGCTACGTACTCGACCATGTACAGCATGGCGCAGGCATGACAGACATCTGGCAAAACTCCGAGCAAGCGTATTACTATGGCCATGGAGATTGCGAAGACCATGCCGTGTTGCTCGCAGACTGGTTGATTGGTCTAGGCTATGACGCACGTGTCGTGATTGGCGAGATACCCCAAGGCGGACACGCTTGGGTTGTAATGTTTATCGACGACAGAACTTACGTGCTCGAGGCGACTGACAAGCGACGGCCGACATCAATTAACGACTTCATCCCTGCTGCGAGAGCCACCCAATATCGGCCTAGAATGCAGTTTAACCGCACCGAATTCTGGGAAAACACAGGCTCTACCATGACGGTAGATTATCGTGATGCTAAATGGCAGCGACGCTCTCTATTCCGAGCACAGCCCGCTGTCGTTATGATTCAATAAGTTGCTTGCTGCTGACGACGACGCCGTTTAAGTCAGCATAAATCCACTCGCCTGGATGAATCGTCTGCCCAGCAAAAGTGACAGGCACGTCCAGATCACCCAAACCGCGCTTTTCAGTTTTCATCGGATGCGTGTTCAGTGCTTTGACGCCCAGTTCGGTGTTTGCGATCTCAACACAATCTCGAATACATCCGTTAATCACTAGGCCTGACCAGCCATTACTAGCGGCTTTTTCGGCTAGCATGTCACCCAGGATTGCGCGGCGCAATGAGCCACCGCCATCCATGACGATAACCCGACCTTCGCCTGGCGTATCGACCAACTGCTTCACCACTGAGTTATCCTCGAAGCACTTGATGGTGACCGCGGGCCCACAGAAAACACTGCGTCCTCCGTAATTTTGAAACAGACTATCCAGTACCCGAACATCCTCTGGAAAATCATCGCATAAATCTGGGGTTGAAAAATTAACCACGCTCTCTCCTAACGTTGATATGGTCGAATGGGCAGTGACGACAACGGTTTCCACAGCAGCGCCCACGCGCCCGATGATAGGCCTCAGTAAGTACCATCAGCCCATCTTCCATATAATAGTGGACGCCTTCGACCAGTTGGTCAATGGGCCATTGTCGCGCCGGGGCAGTTTGCTTCGTCATAACTGATCTGGATTTGCCCGATGGAATCAGACCTAAGTACTACGACGATACTGACCACCGACTTCGAAAAAGGCATCGGTCAACTGGCCCAGTGAACAATGTCGCACCGCCTCCATCAATGCCGCAAACCCATTGCCGCCTTCATTAATCGTCTGTTTAATATCAGTCAATGCTTGCGGTGCTGACTCAGCGTGACGCTGATGAAAATCAGCCAGTCGTGTGATCTGACTCTGTTTCTCCGCATCGGTTGAACGCGCCAGCTCAATCACCATCTCCTCTTCCTCGTGCTCCGGTAAGAAGGTATTTACACCGATAATCGGATAACTGCCATCATGCTTCTTGGTCTCATACTTCATCGATTCTTCCTGAATCCGACCGCGTTGATAGCCTGTCTCCATTGCGCCTAACACGCCACCTCGATCCGAAATACGTTCGAATTCACGTAGCACTGCCTCTTCAACCAGGTCCGTCAAC
>JAUHZM010000304.1 GCA_030426005.1 Gammaproteobacteria bacterium | reverse complement strand
CTTAAGCTGACCGCTAAGATTTTCGATGTTTAAAAACAGATTTGTGCCGGATAGCTTAAAGCGACTGTAACCGCCAGCATTCACCGATCTGACCCAGCTGGCCGCTTCAGTGTGACGATCGGACCAGTCCACCAACTTTGCCACTGAGCCATCGGCTGCAATCAGCTTGCCGGTCAGAACATTGACTAAATAGACTTCGCCCTGCGTATCGCTTGGCACAATGGCCCAATCAAATTCACCGCTATCCGTTTGCGTATTGGAGTGCGTTAAATCATTGGTTTGTTGATCAGCCGACCAGTACTGTGCGGTTGCCATCCGATTTCGCAAACGCACCACATCGTGAGCAGTTGCCCAATCCGGCAGGTTCGACACAGAAATGTCTGCACTATCAGACAACTCAAAATCAGATCCCTTCAGCCATGACCCGATTTGACTATGCTCTGCTTGCGTGGTCGTGGCGTTGGTTAAATAACCCGCATTGAGTGACGCGATTTCATTTTGATCTAGGGGACGATCAAAAATCATCACCTCGTCGATATAGCCGTCAAAGAACCAACGATAACCTCCTTCGCTGGCACCGATATACATATTCGCGGCATTGTCGAGCGGCCGGAAAGGACCGTCCACAGTTCTTTCGAGTACACCGTCGACATAGAATTGGTAAGTACCTGTATTGATGTCACCGGTCTTCGAGCTGGCATTGAACGTCAATGCCAGCGTCTGCCATTGCTGGAACTTGGGAGACGAACTACCCTCGACCTTCGTCCAGTTTGTGCTGGTATTCCCTGTTCCACCCCAACCGGACCAAGCAGAGCCATCGGTATTGTGATAGATCATCAATCCGCCACGCGTGGGGTCGTGACGCGCTGTCAGCGGCGATTCCCAGTCAGTCACCGCATTGTTCTGAAAAACTTTCACGAACACCGTGAAATTGTCGGCGTACATATCTGGGTTGTAGGGTACAACCACTGAGTGGTCTACCCCGAGCAAGTCAAGATAGCTACCGTCAGACAGCCCTGCAGGCGAGGCTTGGCTGATGTTTAAGGTTCCGCTGTGAGTACCGTTGTTGCCGTTGCCAGTAACATCAAGTACCAAGCCTTGATCCGCCAAATAGGTATTGTCGTCAAAGCTCCAATAAGCCAAAGGGTCTAGACCATAAGGGATCGCGCCCGAGTTGATGGTTACCTCAAAATTGATCTCTGCTCGACCACCGGATTGATCTGTGGCGACAAGCCGATAAATGCCTGAGTCGGCCTTCTTACGAGGCAAACCTTCAATGGCACCGTTCGAGGCGTTATAACTTAGCCAATTTGCTGGGCCCTCAATGCTGTAGCTCAACACATCATTCGCATCGGCATCCGAGAACAATTGCGTCACGTCGACAGGCACCGACAATTGCTCACCCATCGCAACTGTCTGATTCTCAACAGCCCCTTCAGCTTGCGGTTCCGCAGCTAAAACCGGTGCGCTAAGTGCTGCCAGCAACATTGCACCGCCAGTGAGGACGGTAAATGTTTGCCGCACGCATGCCAAAGTGCGGCCATGTCGTAACCGCGTTGCTGCACGCTTGATTCTGTCGTTGAATGCGATGGCTTGTTGTGAAATTGGCGTATCCATTTCGACACTTATCCTGTCAATTTTTTCTACACGAGGGTTCGTGGTTGGCTTTGTTGTGCTTGCAAGCACTTTTCATGCAAGACAGCGTCTGCAGTGAATAGGTCGAAGAAAAATTTCGAGTAAGCTCACACTTCTAAGAGGCGCAGCAATACAAAAGCCGATCCAACAGTGGATCGGCCTAACTAAGAGAACTCTTTAATTGCTGTGACGTAATAAACACACAAAAAAGCCCGACGGTAGAACCGACGGGCTTTCAGAACTTGCGCTCTAAGCTAAAGGCTTAAGGGCGGCACTCGCCAGAGACAACGCGACGCGCTTCTTCACCAGTGATTGATGATGTGCAATCCCAGTTAACAGAACCAGTCGCGCCCAAGTCTGCAGTAAGTCTGACGGTTTCACCTGCAACCAATGGATTGACACTATCACCGCGGAATGTTGATTCAATAAAACAGTTTGTACCACCGGCAGCGCCGGTTTCGACTTGCAAAACGTAAGCGCCTTCGTAAGAACCCATTGCAGCAATATCGCCTATTGTTCCTCCTCTGTTACTAGGACATACGCCATCTATACCGTAATGAAGCACAACCGCTTGCTTCAAAGAGGCGGCTTGAGTCACGCCCTCAGTGAACTGCGCTTTACCTGTGTAGTCTTGATAAGCTGGAATCGCAACTGATGCCAAAACACCGATGATCGCGATAACAACCATCAACTCGATTAATGTGAAACCTTTCTGAACTAACTTCATGTGAAATCTCCTAAGTAATAATTTGTGTCGTCCACGATGACGTCATCGGCTCCACCTCGTCAGCCTTAAGCGACAAAACCACTAAAAACGTGAATAGATTCACAAAAAATAGTTCTTTTAGACTCTAAGTAACCTTATCTGCGGGTTTATCGCGCCCACGCACAAGCAAAGGTTAAAGATTCGCATAGATATCAAAGCTTGATATCAAGCGAATACTTGAGTTGGCCCAGAGCGAGCCGTTTGATTTACCGGCACTCTGGTGACCGGGTGCTGCTTAGGAGACGAGCCGTTCTCTTTAGACAGAACGACTCGCAACAACAGAATGACTACTCGACGTACTCAGTGCGCGAGATACGAGCGACTGTAGGACGTGATAAACACCCACACCTGTCAGCGCAAACGCCAACCAAAGCCACCCGTGCAATGAGCCCGACGCCACACCACTTAAGAAACCACCGATATTGCAGCCATAGGCCAATATCGCACCGTAGCCCATACACAGACCACCGATCAAGCTCGGCAAGACATCTTTTACAGACATGCCATCACGCTGCGGGTTTAAATGCCAAAGGGTAAAACTCAAAGCCCCACACACTAACCCCAGCACATGCCACACTAAAACATCCGACCACACGCCCTCCATTAACACTGATTCGCGATCCGGTTGTAGCCAATACGCCATAAAGTCCAAGTCAATGTCCGGAAAATAGTCTTGCAGTAGGTTGAGTGATCCCAACGGAAAAACTGGCGACAGCCCCCAAGGCCGTCCGATGGAAATGGCAAACCAAGTGACAGCAGCGGTAAACACGCCGATGAGCACAAGCTGTCTATTATCTGGAATCAAGCGGCTCATCGGTGTTCGCGAGAACCAAGCAATCCCCATCAGACAAAGCAGCCCGATAAACCCATTTAGCCCAAGTGCGACCCACAATCCATACTCAGTTAAGCGAACGGGTGCCAGAGCAGGTTGCAGTGTCCAAAATTCAAAGTGAAAAGTGGCCATCGTCGCACCGACAATCAATCCGACGAGTACCACAGCCGCACTCCACTCTAGATTGCCCAATCGCCGAATGGCACCCGAGGTGCAGGTTTTGGCCATCGCCATCCCAATCCACGGCGGTGGGCCGTGTACAGATCTTCTCGATGATTTCTTCTTCGGA
>JAUHZM010000303.1 GCA_030426005.1 Gammaproteobacteria bacterium | reverse complement strand
GAAGAAGTACATCAATTCTGTGCCGGGCTCATGCCAGCCCGTGTAGTAATAGGGCGCAACCTTATGAAAGCCCATGCGCAAGTCGAGGCCGGGACCAACCCATTCGAGTGCGTCGATCGTGCCGCGTTCCAGCGCCTGATAGAGCTCACCAGCGGGAATGTTGGTGGGCACGGCGCCGACACCAGCAATCACTTTGCCACCGAAGCCGGGAATACGCATCTTGAGCCCTTTTAGGTCGTCCACGGTATTGATTTCCTTGCGAAACCAGCCACCCATTTGCATGTCGGTACTGCCACCGAGCATGACTTCCATATTGTGTCTGGCGTACACCTCGTTCGCGAGTTCCAGGCCACCGCCTTCATAGAACCAGGCTTTTTGTTCTTTTTCCGTCATGTCGAACGGCATGGAGGAGAAAAACAGTGTGTCTGGGTCTTTACCACCGTAATAGTACGAAGCAGATTGACCGATGTCGTACTGACCGCTTTTAACGAAATCAAAAATACCGAAGGCTGACTTGTGTTTATTGGTGGAATCGACACGAATCTGGATACGCCCGTCCGACATGGATTCAACCAGTTCTTTGTATTTATCAACTGATTCGCCGAACACTGGAAAGCCTTTCGGCCAACCATGCGCGAGTGTGAGTTCAATCGTTTGCGGAGCAGCAGCTGTGTCGGGGTTTGTCGTTGCTGATGGGGTTGAGTCTGACTGAGAGCAGCCCGCGAGTGTCATCATAAGCACGACCGATAACAACCACGGGGCACGGATAATCGAAATTGCGCGATTCATAGGTCCTTCCTGGGTTGGTTTTTGGGAACGACCTGTATTGTATGGCTAGGTGCTGTTTTATTCTAGGGCCAGTTGGTCCTATACCTATTTGCGACGCTTAAAGGCTAGCCAGTTTTTGTTCCGCGTCGCTGCGAGCTTTGGATATTTCTGCTGGGGCGATTTCAAATCCAGACACAATCGTGTCTATCATTTCGCGTTCTTCGTCATCGATTCGTTGATCCGCTGCGGCGAGTTGCCAGAAGTATTCAAGAATTCGAACACGGTCTTTTTCGGATAATTTCACGCTAAGCGAGTAAGCCAATGCGCGTAGAGATTTAGCGCGTTGACTCATATACTTGGCGCGTCCCAGTAAAATCTGAATTTCATCAGCGTCGAGTCCGAACTTAGAGCGCAGTATCGTTACCAGGCTGGCCAGTTCGAGTTCGTCGACGTGGCCGTCCGCTTCGATGACCTTGAGCATTAGCGTTACTGCAGCGGTTTGAATGTCCAGATCAGACGCTATCGCCAGAGAACGCTTAATTTGTGCAGTGACTGCTTTCAGAGTTGTCATGGTAAACCTCATGTGTAGGAATATGATTCACCCTGTCAGTGTAGTGCTCAGCAACGAACTACAAAATACGTCAAATAGATTAGATCGATCGTTTATTAACCCAGGTAAACTAAAGTTTAATAAGGGGGCATTTTAGATTACTCGATTCCAAGTTGCCGCTTAGCGCGTTCCCGGCTTTGCACGATTTGCTTCTCATTCAAATGCAGTAATCCGGCAACTTTGCGTACTAAGTGCCGCTCGTGGGGATCAATTTGATCGTCGGCCAAGGCTAGTGTCCAAAGATACTCTAATAACTTGACCCGTTTAGTATTGCCCCAGTTATCGCAAATCTCGCGAGTAAAATTGTGCAGACTGGTTGCTTCATGTGCGGTATTTTTTGCTTGTTTGAAGAGTTCACTCAGTTCTTCGTCGCTCAGGTTAAACTCGCGGCGTAAGATTTCTTCCATATAAATAAGTTCGACGTCATCAACACGACCATCGGAACGAACAACTTCAAACATAAGGGTGGCTGCCGCTAGTTTGAGTTCCAGCTCCTTGTCTTCCGAGCGATGTTCTGGCCGTTTGATTAGCTTTTTAAGAGACTTCAGCACGCGCGTTTCCTGTGGTTTTTATTATCGTTGTCATGCATAACATAATTGTCATACTAAAGACTTGAATAGCTCTACTTTCGGACTCA
Source organism: Gammaproteobacteria bacterium (assembly GCA_030426005.1). Lineage (GTDB taxonomy): Bacteria > Pseudomonadota > Gammaproteobacteria > Arenicellales > Arenicellaceae > Arenicella. The sequence goes on along the minus strand of JAUHZM010000303.1, from coordinate 1,525 downwards.
TATTATAGGCATTGTTTAGCACAGAGGAACGCTATTGTGAGACGTATCTTTTATTTTCTTGCTACCAACGCTGCAATCATGATTGTGGCCGGTATTATCATTCAATTTTTACCTGCTGAGTATCGCACTCAGGATGGGCAGTTCTTGGTGATCGCATTGGTTGCCGGATTTGGTGGTTCGATTGTGTCACTGTTGATGTCTAAATCGATCGCTAAGCGCGCCGCTGGTGTTTACATCATCGAAAACCCTCGTAATGAAACGGAAAAGTGGCTGCTAACAACCGTTGCACGTCAGGCGGAGCAGGCTGGTATTGGAATGCCAGAAGTTGGCATTTTTGATACGCCAGACATGAATGCCTTCGCAACCGGTGCGAGTAAGAATAATGCGCTGGTCGCGGTGAGTACTGGACTCCTGCAAAATATGACGCGCGAAGAAGCCGAAGCGGTCATGGGGCATGAAATTGCACACGTGGCGAATGGCGATATGGTTACCATGGCGCTAATTCAAGGCGTTGTGAACACCTTCGTGTTGCTCTTGGCGCGAGCGCTGGCGCTGGCCATCGACCGTGATGGGCGTGGTATCGGCTACTTCCTCGGTTTTATGGCGGGGCAGGTGGTGTTTGGCTTCTTGGCCAGCATTGTGGTGGCATTTTTCAGTCGTCAGCGCGAGTATCGTGCGGACGCTGGTGGCGCAAAATACGCCGGTGCGCATAAGATGATCGCTGCGCTGGAGAAGCTTAAACGTGGTCAAAGCGGCCAATTGCCGGATCAATTAGCGGCTTTTGGTATCAACAACAGTGTGAAAAGTCTATTTTCAACGCATCCGCCTCTGGATGCGCGGATAGAGGCATTACGCACAGCAAACTAATTCTATGGCCGAACGATGACTGTTCGGCTAGCACTTCAACTGGCTGCTCCGAGGGGCGGCCAGTTTGCTTTCTACACATTGTGATCATCTAGCGCTGTGTAGACTACCAACCATTGCCATTTACTGAGGTTTGATTGATAGTTGCCGAGCATTTTCGTGATTCTCTGCTAGGTTCCTAAGCTCAATGAAACTTCCTACCGTAAAACAACTTAAGTACTTGTGCGCACTCGCGGAGCATCGGCATTTCGGTCATGCTGCGCAGGCTTGTTTTGTGTCGCAATCGGCGCTTAGTACCGCGATCAATGAATTAGAGCAAAATCTCGGCGTGGCATTGTTCGAGCGTGGCTCTGTGATTTTGTTGACTCCTGTTGGTGCGACCTTAGTAGACGAAGCCAGAGAGATTTTGAATCAGCTGGACAATTTTGTCGAACACGCCAAACAAGCGCAAGGTGCCTTCGCAAGTGATCTGCGTTTTGGTGTGATTCCAACCATCGCGCCATTCCTGTTGCCTAAAATCTTGCGCCCCATGCAGCAGTTATACGGCAACAACAAGCTGTATATCCGTGAAGACCTGAGTCCGAATCTGTTGGAGCGACTGGGGAGCTCGTTGGAGTGTGTTGGTACAGGAGGATTTCGTTTGCCCGATGGCAAGCTCATC
>JAUHZM010000028.1 GCA_030426005.1 Gammaproteobacteria bacterium | reverse complement strand
TGAGAGTAGTCTTCGTAGAGTACGGTTTCTACGTCCACACCCGCATTCTTTAGGCGCTCAGCGAGCCCATCCTGATTATATTGCCCAACTTGCTCATCACCTTTGCTATGCAGTAAGAGCGTGCTTGGTTCGTCGCCGTCAACGTAGTTGAAAATATCCATTAATGGATAGCGTTCAGCCGGACCAAACACAGCCATAGCGGCTTCAGAATCCGGTGTAAAACTGTACGGCCCCGCAATGCCCGCTACGCCACGTAGGTCTGAAGGGCTCAGTCCGGCGCGTTGCAGATACTGTTTATCCGTCGCCAACATGAGCGTGGTGTGCGCGCCAGCGGAATGACCCGCGACAAAAATATTATTAGTATCTCCCTGATACTCCGCAATATTGCGCTTCACCCAGGCAATCGCGAGCGCGGCGTCGTCAATAAAGCTGGGAAACTTTGCGCGTTGATCCGGGTGTTTAATGTAGTCAGGCAGCACCACGGTATAACCCAAACGATGAAACGTGTCGGCAGCGAAAAAATATTGGTCCTTGTTGCCATGCCACCAGCCACCGCCGTGAATAAACACCAGCACCGGTGATGGTTTATCTTGTGGATAGATATCAAGCCGCTGCCAAGGCTGATCGCCATACGCCAGATTGGCTACCGGTTGCGCCTGGCTTACCGACCCAATAGCTGTGTTGATCAATTTAAGGCCGCGATCTCGGTCGATGGCGGCCCAAGTGATGCCGGCGGCTAAGATGGCAATAATAAGCAGCAGGATGGTTAAAATTTTCATAGTGTCTAAGCTGAGTTAAGTGGCGAAGATAAATTGCATACTGATATTATCACTGAATGGATTCACGCATTTTCACCGGCACTTCTGTACAGGCAATCGATCGACACCTGATTAACGACCTCGGGATGGATTCGGCTGGCCTAATGCGCTCGGCCGGAGAATCTGCCTTTGTTGCATTGCGTGAGCGATATGCGGATTCCGCGCAGTCTATGCTTGTACTGTGTGGTCCAGGAAATAACGGTGGCGATGGTTACGTTGTTGCGCTGGCGGCTCTACAGGCCGACTGGCCGGTACAGTGTGTCGCTACCAATGCACCGAAATCTGAGGCAGCGAAGCTGGCGTTTAAGCGGTATTGTGAAGCCGGTGGGCAGTTGTGTGCAGTTGATCAGATTATTGGTGGTGAAACGCGATACGACGTGATTGTCGATGCTTTGCTTGGACTGGGGCAAACTGGTGCACCGCGCGGTGTGATCGGGGAACTCGTGCAATGGAGTAATGAGCAAAGCGCGTGTCGCTTGGCGCTCGATGTGCCGACGGGCCTGAATGCTGATACCGGAGAAGTGCGGGAGCCGGCTTTTTTAGCGGATTTTACGGTCACATTTCTGGCGCATAAAATCGGCTTATTGACCGGCGCTGGTGTGAACTATGCCGGTGAGGTGTTGCTTGAGTCACTCGGCATAACGCCAGCTCAGCAGGGGAGCATAGTTCCGGTCGCTGGTCTGCTCGAGCAACCGACACTCAAACCGCGTCGCCCCGATTCTCACAAGGGCACCTATGGTCACGTGATGGTCGTCGGTGGTGATAACGGCATGCTGGGCGCAACGCTGTTGGCTGGTGCCGCCGCTTTTCGTAGCGGTGCAGGCAAGGTGACCCTTGCCAGTACTGAAGCACATCTCGATAAAGCAGCCCATTGGATGCCAGAGTTAATGAGCACAGTTGTTGAAGTTGGCAAGTATCCGGCAATTTCATCACGTGAAATTCTCGCCGTTGGCCCCGGTCTTGGAACCGATGCGTGGGGGCGGGATGCTTTTGATTGGAGTTTGCAGCAGAGCAATGCGCTGGTCGTTGACGCCGATGCGCTCACGCTCTTAGCCGCGCATAACGAACCGTTCGCCGCCAGCCGACCTGTGGTGTTAACCCCGCACCCAGGTGAAGCCGCTCGACTTTTACATTCAACTATCGCGGACGTACAAAAAGATCGAGTCAATGCAGCCCGTGAAATAGCGCGAAAGTATCGGGCCGTGTGCGTTCTCAAAGGAGCAGGAACCTTAATCGCCGACCCAAGCGGTCGCGTGGCGCTGTGCAAGCTCGGAAACCCAGGCATGGCCAGCGCCGGTATGGGCGATGTGCTCACCGGTATTATCGCCGCCTTGCTTGCACAGGGGTACAACCCGTTTGATGCCGGGTGTGATGGTGTGTGGCTGCATGCCAAATCAGCCGACTTGCAATGTCAAACTATAGGCGAGGCCGGATTAATTGCGAGCGATGTGATTCAGGGTTTGCCACTGGCTTGGGCGAGTTGTTTAAAAGGTTGATTCTGGTGTGAATTAAACTCCAGACCGGTCTTGTGATTCCGATTCTGCGCGACGCCGCTGATACTCCGAACCGAGCAGAAACGCCACTGCACACCAGGCGAGTCCTAGGAATACACTGATTCCGGCAATACCGACGGCGCCAACGCCCAGTGCGCGTACGCCGGAGAATGCGAAGGCGCTGGCCATATTTCCGCCGCGTAATATGGTGGTGTCGATGAAATTTTTGGCTTTGTATTTTTCTTCACGGCTCACCACTGAGAACAGCATTTCGCGGGTTGGCTTCATAATCGCGTAGTCACCGGAGCGTCGAAAGATTTCCACCGCCACCATCACACCGAGTACCGGCAGGGCTGTCATGACGCCAAAGCCGATGGTGATGCCGAGTGGCACGAACAAAAGCGTGGCGCGGAATCCCCATTTTTGGATCATATGCGCGGTAACAAACAGTTGCAGGAGGAGGGCTAATACATTGGCAGCCAAATCCACACTGGAGAATAAGCGTGTCCGTAGCTCAGGGTCCGAATAGTTTCGCTCGATCAAGGTGGCCTGCTGGATCTCAATAAACGTGATGCTGATCGCGTACAGTGCAATCAGCAAACAGATGCCGAGCAGATATGGATTACGAAGTATCAGAGTGATGCCGCCCCAGACGCTGCCTTTAAGCGCGCGATTCTTGACGGTGTGTGTCGCTTCTTCGCTGCTAAATTCGTCATTCCGCCACTTGGTTAGCCAGTTAATAGTGAGCACCGAGCTACAAAGCAGAAAACTGGAGATTAGTAGCAGCGGTGCCAACCCCACCCGTGTGACCAGGAAGGTAGTAATAATTGGCCCGCTAATGGCGCCGGCAGTGCCGCCAGCGGCGATAAATGCGAATAAACGGCTCGCTTGCTCCCTGCTGTACACATCGTTCATAAAGCTCCAGAACAGCGAGACGATGAACATATTAAACACGTTGACCCAAACGAAAAACGCGCGTGTCACCCAGATACCGCGCGTTTCGACATCGAATAAGAAATAGAAGATCACCAAATGACTGGCGAAAAACAGGGTGCAGTATGCCAGGAATTGCTGCGTCCGAAAGCGCGTGGTAACCCAGCCAAATACGGGCGTGATGGCGATTAAGACCATAAATGTCATCACCATCAGCCACGGAATATTGACCACACCATTGGCAATTGCCATTTCAGAACGAATTGGCCGAATAATGTAGTACGCGCACAAAATGAGGTAGAAATACCCGCAGGAAATGAGTAAGGCACTGATTTCTTTAGGTTTTACCGAAACCAGACGGTTGAGAAATTGGGTGATGGTTGACATCGTGTTGCCAGAAACAAGGAATCCATGCCTGTCATCATATAAAAATATGCCGAATTTCACATAAAACGAACGTTCGCTCTATTTTTGTGCTAGACTCTCGCCATGTCAACAAATGCCACTTTAGCCATTGAGAATCGCGACGCGTTGGACACGCCGGTTGCGCTATCCTCTTTTGCGGCATTTAGAGAAACGTTTCCACTCCAAGGGGAGCGGTTGTATACCGAGCTGTTTGAGCGAAATAGTGAAATAGTTCAAACCCAAAAAGCCCGGTTTGCCGTGGCGAATCTAGAGAAAATCATGAAGGCGACGTTTGAGGTGTCGTCGGTTTCTGGATTCGACCGCATGTCGTTGCGAGACCTGTCTCGTCAAACAGGTATGAGTATGGGCGCCATCTATTCTTGCATCAGCAAGAAAGAAGACATCGCCTTGATGGTGGCCGACATCGTTCGGCTATCCAGTGAGCTAACGCGCCAGCATGCGCTGCGCGCGAGCTCCAACTGGGCGCAAATCGAAGAGAGTATTCGATTCCATTTGTATGCCAGTACTTTATTGCAGCCCTGGTATTTCTTCCTGTTTTTTGAAACACGCAGTTTGCCGGAAGAGCAACAACAAGCCTCAACACAGATCGAGTTAGACGGTATCCGCAGTTTTGAGGAACAAATCAAAAACGGGGTATCTCAAGGTGAGTTCTACACTGAAGACGCGCGTATGGTTGCGAACACCATCGTTGTGTTGATGGAGGACTGGTACCTAAAGCCTTGGAAAAACCGCCTATCGGGAGAATCGCATTCAGATCCGGTCTGGCAAGAGAAGCAAATTAATAACTATCACCGTGCAGTAACCGACATGGTGAAAAAGCTGTTGGCGAAACGCTAAATCGCCGTTCATTCAACGAAATCAATTTTGAAAATTCTAGCGAGCATTTATCATGAATTACAAAGTCCCATTAAAAGACATTAAGTTTGTGGCCAATGAAGTGTTGGGCATGCCCGAGCACTATGCCAAATTCACCAAGGGTCAAGCGGTGGATCCCGAAACGCTGGATGCGATTTTTGAAGAAGCGGCCAAATTCTGCGAAAACGAACTTGAGCCATTAAACAAAATCGGTGACGAAGAAGGCTGTACGTTTAAAGACGGCGAAGTCACCACACCAACTGGTTTTAAAGAAGCTTATAAAAGCTTTGTTGAGAATGGCTGGCCGTCCTTGTGTGGCCCAGCTGAGTTTGGCGGACAAGACATGCCTGAGTCAGTTGGTCTGGTCATGATGGAAATGATGATTGCATCGAACCACAGCTGGAGTATGTACCCTGGCCTGAGTTCTGGCGCGATTAAAACCGTACACACCCATGCGCCACAACACTTGAAAGAGCGCTTCATGCCACCGATGGTCGCGGGTAATTGGACCGGTACGATGTGTTTGACGGAGCCACACTGTGGTTCGGACCTAGGCTTATTGAAAACGTTCGCGGTGCCAGATGCCGAAGCGAAAGAAGACGGCTCTTACAAGATCACTGGTAGCAAGATCTTTATTTCTTCTGGTGAGCACGACATGGCGGACAATATTGTTCACATCGTGTTGGCACGTCTTCCAGATGCACCGGCTGGTATTAAAGGTATCTCGTTGTTCCTAGTACCAAAATATTTGGTCAACGAAGACGGCTCACTGGGTGAGCGCAACACCGTTAGCTGTGGCTCGATCGAAGAGAAAATGGGTATCCACGGCAACTCAACGTGCGTTATGAACTTCGACGAAGCCAAAGGTTACCTGATCAGCGAGCCACACAAAGGCATGCGCGCCATGTTCACCTTTATCAATGAGTCGCGTCTGGGCGTAGCTATGCACGGCCAAGCACACTCTGAAGTCTCGTTCCAGAAAGCGCTGGCGTATGCACGTGACCGTTTGCAATTCCGTGCGCATCCACGTGTTGACGAGAGCAAGCCGGCTGACCCGATTATCTGTCATCCTGACGTGCGTCGTATGCTGTTGACACAAAAAGCCTTCGCCGAAGGCGGTCGTATGTTGAACATGTGTTGCGGTCAATTGGTGGACGTTACTTTGTCACCAGATTTCTCAGACGAAGAGCGCGAAGAAGCAGAAACTATGCTTGCCGTATTAACGCCAATCGCCAAGGGCTTTTTGTCAGAAACATCGCTGGAAACTACCAACTATGGTATCCAAGTTCTCGGTGGCCACGGCTTCATCAAAGAGTGGGGCATGGAGCAGGAAGTTCGTGATGCACGTATCTCACAATTGTACGAAGGTACTACCGGTATCCAGGGTCTAGACCTCTTGGGTCGTAAGATTCTGCAATCGCGCGGTAAAGTACTGAAGCCACTGATGGCACGTGTACAAACGTTTATCAAAGAAAACAAGCGCAACAAATTTGCCAAAGAGCTGAAGTCATACGTTAGCACTTGGGAGAGCCTGACGCGCTCGGTCGGTTTCTCTGCTATGAGCAATACTGACGAAGTAAACGCAGCAGCGGTTGATTATTTGATGTTCGCTGGCTACGTCACTGTGGCGTACTTCTGGGCGGAAGCCGCGGTCGTTGCTGAGAAAGCCATCAAAGATGGTGCCTCAGAGCCAGAGTTCTACAAGTCAAAGATTGCAACGGCAGACTTCTACTATCAACGCATCATGCCACGTGTTTTGGCGCATGAAGCGGCGATCAAAAATGGCGTCGATACTATGATGGCCATTGATGAAGAGCACTTTGCGTTCCTATAATTTGACGTATTAAGTCAGTTCGAAAAAGCCCGCTTTAATGCGGGCTTTTTGTTTTATAGCGTATTTGCAATTCCCTTCAAGGGAATTGAGCCTAGGTTTTCGTAATGAGACACTTTGTAACGAAACTATTGATTACATTTTGTTGATATTCCATGAAACGGAAATTCCTTCTTTTACTTGCCCTACTCATTCATAGTATCCCCGCGCTCGCCGAGTATTACTCGGCCAAGACAAACTTTGATTACCCTGGTAACAAGGTTTACGCAGGCGGGTTCGCTAAAGTCAATGACAGTAAGTTTATTACGTACATGCATGGAGCAGAGGGAAAGGGGGTCTATGCAGTAAATAGAAAGACTGGTGCTGCCGAGTTAATACTGAGAAACAATGTGCATTTCAATTTTTATGAGATATGGGATTCATATTTTCATTCACTCGACAACGGTGCATTGATTGATGTTTTTGGGAAGCTTTACGTTACTGACGGTACTAGAACTGGTACGCGTTATATAGGGGATTTTGGTAGCACAGATACGGGCGGCACGCTCGCATATACTTTTTCTCGCATTTCAAAGGTTGTTCAAGCTGGTAGTTACGTTTACGTTCAGCAAACTAGAGACTATAACGGCGGCGGTAATAACCAGGATCAGGTAGAGTCAGCATTGTGGCGGGTCGATCTTAAAACAGCCACGCGGACCAGAATACACAAGGAAGAGGCGTACGCATACACTTCAACAATCATGGATCACAGTGATCAGGGCGATAGTGTGATCGTTTTTAGTGACCAGGGTGCGCAAGGTGTGGGGTTGTGGCGAGCTTCTCCTGAGCACAATCAACTTATGCCCTTGGCACTATTTGAGGACGGTGAAGGCAGAAAACTAGGGGTATGGTCGCAATGGACAATGCGGACGAATGCCGGACTCTTTTTTTGTCCAGCTGAAGTTTTGGATAAAGACGCCTATTACTCGGTTTGGCGTTTGTCTAACTCAAATACCCTCACCCGGATTGCGGAGAATTGTGGTGAATTCGGCAACGCTGCCGTGAGTTCAGATAAAAAAGATCTCTTTTATATGCTTGAGGATGGAGAAGTCCAAGAACTCTGGCAAAACTCTGGAACAGCTTCGTCTAATCGCCGAATAAAGCGATTACAACAAGACAGCGAAGTATTTACCAATTTATGCGTGGCAGATGACGTTCTTGTGGCTACGGTTTTATTTAAAGATTCGCGTGGTGATTACAAAGAAGGTGTTTATCTTTTCGGGCAAGATGACAAAGAACAATTCATTCAAGACTCATATGCAAGCTGTGTCGCTGACAAAATTGTGTTGGGTGACGCGCTAGCGCATCCGCTTGGTATTGATTCGGTGTTCGATCCGGAAACACAGCAGCAACTAAAAGTACACGGAATCGGTCCTAGCGAACGGATGTTAGGGTATCAAACGTTTTCCGATGAGGTACTGTGGTTGTTCCAGCGGACTGTAAATGAGGCGGGCGAGGAGGCGTATCGATATCGCGAAAGAATACTACGTCTTAATTTAAAGGACGGCCAATATGCCGGGTTTATGCCGGGTATCTTAGATTTTCTTAATGATGACGAGTCTGATAGCAAAGCACAGTAAGCACAGTATTTGAGTGAAGGCCAAGTCAGTTATGTTGAATAGCGTCGAGTAGACGTCGTTCTCTGGTTGCTAATATGTCGTCGACATTAAGCTCGGTATCTGTCAGGTGACTGGATAAATATCAAGGAAAACCCCATTGATGTCATCGCCGGGGCCCCAACCTAGCTATGCGGGAAGCGTGCTTTCAAGACAAGACTGATGGTGCGTTTCCAGTGAGAATAGGTCTCCTACCGACCTGTTCCGGCAACAGTCAGGTTTTTACCCCGATGTGTAGATCAGAGGCGCATCGCCTCTGTGGAAAAAGCCAAACTACGGTTGAGTGACAATTATTACCACGTTCTTAGGCAAGCCTTTCTGGGGGGACTACCTTGTGTCAGGTGACTTGCTTCGTCGTTGGCAACATCTGCCGCACTCACTGCTGTTTGGTTCTCGACCACCTTATATCTGTCGCTTAATACGGTCACCGTGATTGAATCACATCGTCCGTCTGCTTCCTGCGCTAGCATCTCGAATAACAGTTCATAGATTCAGTTCAGTTACAAACTACGAGAACGATCCTATTACCTCAGATTCTCATGAACCGTGACTGTTAATTTAAGAACTTTCTTTTTGGTGTTTCTCTGACTTTCCTCCTGTGGCCGCAATGTTAATGTCAATAGAATCGGGCTCCCCAAAAATATCGGGCCTCAATTGATACCGAGATACCTGCCCTTGGGTTAGACGTTCGATGTTTTTACATGTCCGCCAGCCTGGTTGTTTGGTGCCGCTCAAGAACTGACTGATCAGACTTTGCGAGACGCCGCAGGCAATTGCAAATTCGGCTTGCGTCCCGCCGTGTATCGCCATTGACTTTCTCACTAAAGCAATCACGCCTTGATCATCCATAGAGGTAGATTATTACTTTGGTATTTAATTGTCAATACCTTAGTAGTTGGTTTAATATTACTTAAGTAATATTATCGGGTCATGAGTTTAGCTGATCGAATTAATGCGCGAATACACGCCCTGGGATTAACTCAGGATGAGGTGGCAGCGCGTGCTGGAATCTCGCAGGGAATGGTCTATAAGTTAAGCTCTGGGCGAGCAAAACGTACCTCGCACATCGTTGAACTTGCGCAAGCCCTAGAATGTGAATTGAGTTGGCTGGCCACGGGCCAACAATTGGGAGAGGGCGTTAGCGAAGCCGGTGCGGACTACATGCCGACAGACGCTCGTGCGCGAAGAAAGGCCGTGGAGAGGCTGTTGGCACAATTATCCCCCAAAGATCAAAAAGAGATTGCACTTGGTATCATCTTATTGCGTTTTGGCTGGGCGTAGCATGTCGATATGCGGGATCCCATCTTCGAGATACACATCGGACTGAGTTTGAAACCCTAGGCTCATGTAAAACTTTTCTAGGTAATGCTGCGCGCCTATCTTAATAGCCTGATCGGGGTATGCTTGCGAAATAAGCGCAATTGAGCGTTCCATCAAACGACGTCCTAAACCACCGCCTCGATGCGACGCAGCGGTTGCGACTCGCCCAATCGACGGATTGGGGTAGGTGATTCCGGGTCCCAAAAGCCGAGAACACGCAATTAGTTCACCTTCCTGCCAGGCAAGCAAATGACTGCCCTTGATATCTGCGTTGTCGATGTCCGGGTAAGGACAGTTTTGCTCCACAATAAAAACAGCCTGCCGCAACCGCAGCATGTCAAATACCTCACGCCCACTGAGCTGCGCGAAGTCGACATGTTGCCAACGAATTTCAATATCAGACATTGTAGCCAAACGGGTCATCGATTGAGTGTGACGGTTCAGTAAACCATTTTGGGCCATTGCTGGTCATGTAAAAATGATCTTCGAGCCGGATGCCAAATTCGCCAGGTATGCAGATCATAGGCTCGTTGCTGAAACACATGCCGACATCCAAGGGTGTGGTGTCGCTCGAGACCAGATATGGCCATTCGTGAATATCTAAGCCTATGCCGTGTCCGGTGCGATGTGGCAAACCGGGTGTCGCGTAGGCTGGTCCATACCCCTGGGATTCCAGATAACCGCGCGCGACTGTGTCGACGCTGCCACACGGAGCACCAAGTTTCGCTGCGTCAAATCCTGCGGCCTGAGCGAGTTTTTCATGTTCCCACACTTCACGGTCACGCTCGGTAGGTGTGCCGAACACGTAGGTGCGAGTAATGTCGGAATTATAACCGTGTACTTGGCAACCCGTATCAATCAGGACCATATCGGTTGGTTCGAGAGTTTTTGGGTTACTGACACCATGCGGGTAGGCCGTGTCTTCGCCAAACAAAACAATGCAAAAATACGACCCCTTAGGTGCGCCGACCTGCCGATGTGCTGCATCAATAAACTCAGTGACTTCTTGAGTTGAAATACCAGGTCGTAAAATCCTTGCGGCAGCTTTGTGGACTTCCAAGGTCATATTTTTGGCACACTGCATTAATGCAAGCTCTGCCGGAGACTTACGCATGCGACAACCCGCAGTGACAGCTTTGGCATCGACAAATTGGACCTGCGGACACGCGTTAGCTAAGCCATTGCTGATAAAAAATGGGCAGGACTCATCGAGCCCAATCAATGTGTTGCCGCCCAGATTTAACTCATCCAGTAATTGTGCGAATAAGGCATAAGGTGACTCATGTTCGTGCCAACCGTGCACTTTGCCGTCAATTTGCAGATAGCCACGTAAAGTGCTGATCTCAAAGTGTGGCGCAATGTAATGCACCTCGCCAGCTGCGGTCAGTAACGCACCGACCATGCGTTCACTGGCGCCCCAGCGCGTACCGGTAAAATAATAAAGGTTCGTACCTGCGTTTAGATACACAGCGCCAAGTCCGGCATCTTGCATAGCTTGGCAGGCGTTTTGGATACGTTGTTCAAATTCACTGAGGCTTATTGCCTTGGCTTCACTAGCCATATTAGCCAGTTTGCTCAGCTCTGTGTTGGCGTCGCTACCGCCGACTCCAATTGTCATAATTTGTCTCGCTCTTTTTAGTGATACGCGCTATAAGGAGGCCGAAATTAACCCGGAAGCCGCTGACAGTATGTGAATCACACACGAGTGCACACAATGATGTGCGCGTGTAATACACATAAGAAGCAGGGGCGTTCAATAACGCGCGTGGAATTTACTATGGCTATCAAGCCAACGATATATAAGTTGAGGATTGCACTCTCTGATCTGGAACGCAACTATTATGACAGCTTGTCGTTAACTGTGGCGTTACATCCGTCGGAAACATTGACTCGTATGATGGCGAGGGTCATGGCATTTTGTATAAATGCAGCACCGGAGCTTGCGTTTACTAAAGGTCTCAGCGAACAGGAGGAGCCTGACATCTGGATTAGATCGTACGACGATAAAATTAAACTCTGGATTGAAACCGGGGAACCAGCACCAGACCGTGTTAAAAAAGCAGTTCGCAGTGCAGAGTCGGTCAAGGTATACACGTTTAATAGTAAAACTGACGTATGGTGGTCACAGAACAGTGCTAAGCTGTCTCAAAGTGGCGCGCAAATCATTCGGTTTGAACCAGATAGCATTGCGAAGCTGGCTGATTTGGCTAATCGAACTATGGATTGTTCGGTCACAATTACGGGGCAGTCTGCCTATGTTGCGGTGGCTGATGGCGAATGTGAAATCAGCTGGGAAGTGCTTTGCGAATAAATTTTAGTTTTTTTGAATCCATTCCTTCTCGGTTCGCATCTAAACATCAGAAGTACCAAAACACGAGTGAAAAAAAGGTGTGATGTTGTTGTTTTAACACAGTGGCAGCGCACCATGAGCTGCGCAAATATGCGCGTTTACGCTCTACACACAAAAATGGGATTGGCCTTGTTGGTTGCTAACCCGCTATGTAGATAGAGCCTTGTTGCAAACAGGGTCATAGGATATTGAAAATGAAATTAGCCAAATTTAAACCGTTTTTGATCGGCGTCGGTATTCTGTTGAGTGCAGTAGCGATTATCGTCGTTCTGCAATCCATCAAGCCCAAGCCTGAAGAGGAAGAGAGCACCAAACCACCGCTGGTAGTACGAACAGTCGGCGTCACTGATGTTGAACAGGTGGTGTACTCGAGCTTCCAGGGTGAAGTGCGGGCTAAGACCGACATCGAGTTGGTGACCGAAGTGAACGGTAAGGTTAAATCTGTCTCAGATAAGTTCATTGAAGGTGGCCAGTTTGAACCAGGTGAGGTGTTGTTGCAGATCGACGACGCGGATTATCAAGTTGCACTGAAATCGGCCGAAGCTGCGGTTGCATCGGCACAGGTTGATCTGGACATCGAATTAGCCACGGCAGCGACCAATGCGCGTGAATGGGAAGACCTGCAAGGCAAACCACTCGATCAAGCAAACCCGCTTCGTTTGAACAAGCCGCAGATTGATCGTGCCAAGGCGCGTCTGGATGCGGCGAAGGCGGAACTGGCAGCGGCGCGTTTGAACTATGAGCGCACTAAAATTTCTGCACCGTTCTCAGGTCGCATTATGACCAAATCGGCAGAACTGGGTCAGTTTCTGAGTCGTGGTGCGAGTATTGGCCGCGTGTTTGCCACTGATGCGATGGAAATTCGCATTCCAATGACCGATGTGCAGATCGAAGAGCTTGGTCTGAAGGTTGGTTATTCTTCGGACCAATCCGGAGCGGCAGGACATCCTGCCAAAGTCTCAGCCGTGTTTGGCACTGAACGCCATGAATGGCCCGGGTATCTAAAAAGTATCGACGCGAGCGTGGACAATGACACTCGACTGCTGTTCGCCACCATCGTGGTGGAAAACCCGTTTGCGATAAATCAGGGTCAGGGTGTGCCGCTGGTACCGGGTTTGTTTGTCGATGTTGAATTAGCTTCCCCAACGAAATTGGCCGGCTTGCAAATTCCACGTACGGCTTTGCGTAACGGGAATCAGGTGTACGTGTATGAAAACGATGAACTGGCAACCCGTGAAGTCAAGGTGGTTTACACCTCGGAGGAGTTCGTGATCGTGGCTAACCATGGTTTGTCAGACTTAACACCGGGTGATCGCGTGATCACGTCGTCTGTCCCGGGCGCGCACAATGGGATGGCGGTGAAATTGCCAGAGTCCGAGGTTGCGCCGATTGCGGAACCCGAGATTGAGTCGGCAGATGAGAACGAGGAAGAGGTTGTCACGCCAGATGCGTCTGATGCCGGAACGTCGGCTGCAGCTGACGCGCAAAGCTAATTACCGCAGACTACGAGGAGATAGCATATGAGAAGCTTAATAGCTTGGTGGGCTGATAACCACGTTGCGGCCAACCTATTAATGATCGCCATTATTATCGCGGGCATTTTAGGGTTTAATAAACTGGAGCGTGAGATTTTTCCAACCATCGCGTTTCCGGGCATGCAAGTGATTGTCGGATGGCCTGGTGCCAGCCCACGTGATGTAGAAGAACAAATCGTCTCGCGGATTGAGGAGTCATTGAAGGACTTAGAAAGCTTAGATTGGATTCGATCTGAGTCCGCAGAAGGCTACGGTGGTGTCTACATTATGGCCGAAAACGCCGCCAACTTTTCTTCCGTGATGGACGATGTTACAACGCGTGTAAACAGTATTTCTAGCTTACCGCCCGATATTGAGCAGCCACGCATAACGCAATGGGTAACACGTGAAGAAATGATGCGTGTCGCGGTGCACGGCAATGTTGGTGAGCGCCAATTGAAACGACTCGCGGAAGATATGCGACGTGAAGTTGCGCAGCTCAAAGGCGTGTCAATTGTCGAGATATTTGGAACGCGCAATGAGGAAATTTCGATCGAAGTGAGCGAGAGCGCCTTGCGTCGATACCGTATCAGCTTTGATGAAATTGCGAGTGCAATTCGAGGTTCATCTATCAACCTGTCGGCAGGCAATGTTCGTACGGGTGGTGGTGAGTATACGCTTCGCACTAACAACTTGGCGGACACTGACGTCGATTTTGCCAGCATAGTCGTGCGTCAGTTACCTGAGGGCGGTGTGATTACCGTTGGTGATGTTGCAACCGTGATCGACGGCTTCGAGGAAAACGAAATTCTGGCGACGCTTAACGGTGAGCCTGCAGTATTGGTCCAGGTCATGTCGAGTGAAGTCATGGATGTGGTTACCATGTCTAAGTCAGTGCGGGAGTGGATGGAGAAGCGCCGTGAGACTCTGCCAGAGGGCGTGAGTTTGACGCTTTGGCAGGACTCCGCAATCGACTTCAATAGTCGTTTATCGACGATTGGAAGTGCAGCGTTTTCAGGGCTTATTTTAGTATTTCTGGTCCTATTTTTGACCCTGCGCCCAAAAGTGGCATTCTGGGTCGCCGCTGGTGTCGGTACGGCTTATGCTGGGGCCTTCGTATTGATGCCGAGCCTGGGTGTTTCTCTAAACATGCTGTCGACCTTCGCGTTTTTGCTGGTACTGGGAATCGTGGTGGACGATGCAATCATCGTCGGCGAACGTATTCATACAGAGGTCGAGTCCGGTAATGGTGGTTTAAAAGGGGCGATTGATGGCGCATTTCGCGTTGCCAAGCCGGTCATCTTTGGTGTTTTGACCACAATTATCGCATTTATGCCTTGGTTGTTTATCAGTGGTGCAACTTCAGAGTTCACTCGACAAATTTCTTGGGTGGTGATTCTCGCGCTGAGTTTTTCCTTGATCGAATCGTTGTTCATCCTCCCGGCGCACTTGTCAAACGTGAAGCCCGTGCATGCGCATAATCGTTTAACCAAAGCACAAACTCGTATTGCTGAGAGTATTGTGTGGTTTGGTGATGTGAAATACGGTGCGTACTTACAACGTGCATTGCGCCATCCAGTGATTACCATTGTGATTTTCTTCGCCGCATTTCTCATCGTTGCTGGCGGGATCATGGGCGGCGGCTATGTTAAGTCCTCGTTCAACCCGGAGATCGAAGCTGAGCAGGTGGATGTCAATATCGATTTGCGAGAGGGCACTACCTATGATCGAGCATTGGAAATTCTTGGGCAGATTCAGCGTGCACAGGAAACCTTGATCAATGAGGTCGAGAATAGCGCGGAAGAAGGCGAGAGCCAGGAAGTCATTGAAAATTGGTATACCCGCTCACGTCGTGACAGTGTTATCGCTATTATGCGTTTGGCGCCACCAGAAACTCGAGCGATGGGCGCCAAAGAGGTAGCTCTGCGTCTGCGTGATTTGATTGGCCCGGTACCTGAGGCGAAGTCTGTTCGAGTTGGATATTCAATGGACAATGATGGACCAGACTTAGATATCTCAGTTCGACACCCAGATTTGGATCAACTGCAATTAGCGGTGGATGAAATTACCGATAAGTTGCGCGGTTTCTCATCGCTGTATGACATTTCCAATAACCTGGATAGTGCCAGTGAAGAATTGCGCTTTCAGTTAAAGCCAGGTGCAGAGCAGCTCGGCCTGACTTTGGGACAGGTAATGCAACAGGTTCGCCAGGCGTATTATGGTGATGAAGTGCAGCGCTTGCCACGTGCATCTCAAGACGTCAAAGTGATGGTGCGTTATCCGAAATCAAGCCGTAATTCTTTGGAGAGTCTGAAACACTTTCGGATCCGCATGAACGATGGTCGTGAGGTGCCGCTGACCTCAGTCGTCGATATTTCATACGGACCGGGTCTCAAGCGTATACAGCACTGGGACGGTCTGCGTGCAGCACGGATTCAGGGTTACTTGCGTGAGCCGGTACTAAAAGAAATCATGCAGGAAATGAATGACGAGTTTTTTCCTCAGCTCGAGAAAAAGTATCCGGGCTTGACCCGTGCGGCCATTGGCCAACAAGTGGCTGAAGCTGAGTTTAATGCTGAGATCGGTCGTTTGAGCCTGATCGCGTTGATGGCTGTACTGTTTTTGCTGGCGATCGCTTTTAAGAGCTATTTTCAGCCCGTGGTTATCTTGGCTGCCTTACCATTTGCATGGATGGGGGCGGTGCTTGGGCATCTGTTCCTTGGCGAGTCATTCTCATTGTTTAGTATCTTCGGTGTTGTCGCTGCATTTGGTGTGGTGATCAACGACAACTTGGTATTAGTTGATGCGTTTAACGAGTACCGAAAACAGGGCATGTCCGTGTTAGACGGTATTATCAGAGCTGGTAAGTCACGTTTCCGTGCGATCTTGATCACGTCGGTTACCACGTTTATTGGCTTGGTGCCATTGATGCTGGAGAAGTCGAGTCAAGCTGCGTTTCTTAAACCGATCGTGATATCTCTGGCATTTGCTCTGTTAGTTGCATTCTTTTACACCTTGTTCTTTGTGCCGGCACTGTTGGTCATTGGGGACAAGATTGCAGGATGGTTCCGCCGAGTATTTGGTTCGGCGAAACTCAGTGCCAACTACGTGAAAGCCAAGATGGACGCCTAAGCGAAGGCGATTATCACAAGGCCAAGAAAGCCAGACGCCGTATTCGGGTCTGGCTTTTTTGTGCCAGCAAGATCGCTCACCAGACCTGCATGACTTGTTCACAGTAAACCGTTACGATGTGCGCTTTATCACACCCTAAATTCCTAGAGTAATTCTATGTCAGAGAATCAAATTGATTTTTCCGAGCGTCAAACTAAGGTTGATGTTGATCCGATCTTTGTTGAGCGTTGGTCGCCGCGCGCATTTCAGCAGCACGTCATTGATGAAGCAACGCTGACTCGAATCATGGAGGCCGCACGATGGTCTCCATCGTGTTTCAACGCTCAACCTTGGCGTCTTTATACGTCTACCAAAGCAACGTTTGACGAGTATCTAAACTTGTTGGTTGAAGGCAATCAGGCATGGGCCAAAGACACCAGTGTCATCGGTTTTATGGTTGCGGAACGTCATTTCGAGCACAATGGTAAGCCCAACGCGTATGCGGAATTTGATTGTGGTGCTGCGTGGATGGCCTTAACGTTGCAGGCTCGAAAAGAGGGGCTCTACACCCATGGAATGGGCGGGATTTTGAAGCCCGAAGTGGCAGACTATTTGAAAATCGATCCAGCACAACACGAGGTTGTAATGGGGTTTACCATTGGTAAGCTCGCGGATCTGTCGAACTTGAGTGATGAAAAACGTAGTCAGGAAGTGCCAAATAGTCGTAAATCCTTAGACGATATCTGGTTCAGGTAAGGTGCTCGGGCGGGATGAGCGCGTTATCTCTTCCCGCCCGCACACGGTTTATTTAGATGCCGTGTTGTTGCATGACTGTGCGCAGGGATTGCTCAAAAATCGCCACGATGTTGTCGACATCGCCCTTCGTGGTGACCAGAGGTGGTGAAAAAGCCACCGAATCCACTGACGGAAGCGGCCGTGCGATTAAGCCATTTTTGTAGCATTCAGCGGTGACCTGAGGTGCGATTTTGGTGCTCGGTGCAAAGAACGATTTACTGTCTTTGTCTTGCATAAGCTGTACCGCCGCCAGCATACCCTGACCGCGAATTTGCGCCACAAAGTTGTCGTTCTCAAAACGCTGTTGCAACTGCTGATGAAAATAGGCGCCGACTTCAGCGGATTGATCGACCAGTTTTTCAGATTCAATGATGTCCAAATTTGCCATGGCCACAGCGGCACCGATTGGGTGTCCTGCAT
>JAUHZM010000302.1 GCA_030426005.1 Gammaproteobacteria bacterium | reverse complement strand
GCCGGAGAAGAATGCTGTGCTGTCGAGTCAGTAAAGGCAGCGTCTGACATCTATGCGCCAGTGAGCGGCGAGATCGTCGAAGTCAACCAAGAGTTAGATGGTGAACCGGAATTGCTGAACGAATCTCCCTATGAATCAGGTTGGATGTTCCGCATCAAAGCCAGCGATTTATCAGAATTAGAAAGCTTGTTGTCAGCGGAAGCCTATTTGGCACAAGTTGACGACTAAGGCATTCGCTTACACCCGTTTATCGAAAAATAAGCACAGCTCGCGCTGTCTTAAGAGGATTTATTCATGCAAGTAACGTTAAAAGGTAATGCGGTTAATTTAACCGGTGACTTCCCAAGTGTTGGTAGCGACGCGCCAGCATTTACGCTGACCACGTCGAGCCTGGCAGATGTCGGTTTGGACGCCTATGCGGGTAAAAAGAAAGTGATCAGCATTGTGCCAAGCCTGGACACGGCAGTGTGCGCAACCTCAACACAGAAGTTCAATGCTCAGGTAGCAGGTAAGGACAATGTTCAATTGCTGGTTGTTTCGGGTGATCTGCCATTTGCTGCGGGTCGTTTCTGCGAAGCCAACGCGGCTAAAGATACGGTTACGTTATCCACGATGCGTAATAATGCCTTCGCCACCGACTATGGTGTATTAATGGCGGACGGTCCCTTAGCTGGTTTGACTGCACGTGCAGTACTAGTCTTGGATGAAAACAACAAAGTCTCCCATGCTCAACTGGTGCCTGAGATAACCCAAGAGCCAGACTACGACGCAGCACTGGCTGCGTTGTAATTCACCAATCTTTCCTAATTAGGTCATGTCGCGTCGGTTCAGCCGGCCCGACATGACGTCTTTGAATCAATTCCAAGGAGTCATCGTTGAAAACCTTGATCACCGGTTCTATGGCTTTCGACACCATTATGGTGTTTGAAGATCATTTCAAGAACCACATTCTGCCGGACCAAACACATATTTTAAACGTGTCGTTTCTAGTGCCTCAAATGACCCGCTTTTACGGTGGCTGTGCTGGCAATATTGCGTATACGCTCAAGTTATTGGGCGGAGACCCCGTCATTATGGCGACGGTTGGCGAAGATTTTGGTCCATACAAGCGCTACCTTGCGGACCGTGGACTCACGTCAAGCCATATTAAGGTAATCAAAGACAGCTTTACTGCCCAAGCATTTATTACCACGGATATAGCCAATAACCAGATCAATGCTTTCCACCCTGGGGCTATGAACGACGCGCACCAGAACCACGTCTCTGATGCTGCGGATATTGCATTCGGAATTATCAGTCCTGACGGTGCGGATGCGATGATTCAGCATGCACAAGAGTTTGCTGAGCAGAAAATTCCGTTTATCTTCGATCCGGGTCAGCAGTTGCCGCGTTTTGATGGTGAACAACTACGCACATTTATTTCGCAAGCTACCTATGCGGTCGTCAACGATTACGAAAGTGAGTTGTTGATGGACCGAACTGGGCTGAGTTGTGAGGAAATCGCCGCGCAACTGGATGCATTTGTTATTACGCGTGGTGCCGAAGGCTCTGAAGTCTATTCGCAAGGCGAGGTGCATCACGTGCCAGCTGCGTCGATCAGTCAAGCCGTGGACCCGACCGGGTGTGGTGATGCATACCGCGCTGGCGTGTTGTATGGTCTGACTTTAGGCAAGGACTGGAAAACTTGTGCACAACTTGGCTCCGTGTGCGGCGCGATTAAGATAGAACATCATGGCACGCAAAGTCATCATTTTACTGCTGAGCAATTCGCGCAGCGTTACGCTGATAACTTTGGTGCGCTGTAAGCGGTTTTTTTAATCAATGTTAGTGCATCCCAACTTCGACCCAGTTGCCTTTAGCATCGGTCCTTTGTCGGTACATTGGTACGGAATTATGTACCTGTGCGCTTTCGCTGGCGTGTACCTGTTGCTGCACTACCGTTTAAAGAAGTATCCACGTTATGTCGAGGCGGGTTGGAGTTCAGATCGAATCTCTGACCTGATTTTCTACGGTGTGTTAGGCGCCGTTATCGGTGGTCGACTCGGCTATGTGTTGTTCTATAAGCCCGGATACTATCTAAATAATCTGCTGGAAGTATTTTTCATTCATCAGGGCGGTATGTCATTTCACGGCGGGCTACTAGGCGTGATCGCTGTGGCGTACTTGTACAGTCGAAAATCCAATCTGGGGTTTCTGGCCATTGGTGACTTTGTGGCACCGGTTGCTCCGTTGGGGCTGTTTTTTGGTCGCATGGGGAACTTTATTAACCAAGAGCTATGGGGCAAGGTGACTACTGTGCCTTGGGGTATGGTGTTCAGTAACGGCGGACCTGAACCGCGTCATCCTTCGATGCTGTACGAAGCCTTTCTGGAAGGATTATTACTTTGGATCGTTATCTGGTTGGTGGCGCGCAAGCCACGTCATGCGGGGATGCTCTCTGGTCTATTTTTAATAGGCTATGCGGTGTCCCGCTTTATTGTGGAGTTTGTGCGTGTTCCTGACGAACATCTAAATTATCTGTTATTTGACTGGGTTACTATGGGGCAGGTGTTAAGCTTGCCTATGTTATTGTTAGGCCTATTTCTGGTTTTTCGCCAACCCAATAAACATTAGGAGTTGCATATGAACAAAATTGAGTCAAACACGTACTTTGGTAGCCGCAAAATGCGTATAGCGCTGCTCGGCAGTTTGATGTTG
This sequence comes from Gammaproteobacteria bacterium, assembly GCA_030426005.1. Lineage (GTDB taxonomy): Bacteria > Pseudomonadota > Gammaproteobacteria > Arenicellales > Arenicellaceae > Arenicella. The sequence goes on along the minus strand of JAUHZM010000302.1, from coordinate 923 downwards.
ACCTTGTGGTTGCCAGCAACATCGCATGCGATCAAAAAGTGTCAGGATGCAGATGGGAATTGGCACTACGGAGACACTGCCGTTGACGAGTGTGAACGATCCAAAGTCACGACTTTGAATAATCGTGGTTTTATCCGCTCGGAAGATGAGGCACCCAAGACCGCAGAAGAACTGGCGGCAGAAGAAGCGTCTCTTGCTAAAGAGCGCGCGGAAGAGCAGCGAATTGCGGAAGAAAAAGCAGAGCGAGAGCGTTTGCTCAGCGTGTATCAAACTGAAGCGGATATCGACCGACAGCTGGACAACCAGCTCTACTCGGTTGATAGCAGTATAGCGGTGCACAAAGTGTACCTTAAAGGCATGCGAGATAAGGTTGATCGTCTAAAGAGCAAGAAGGCGAGTCAGAGAGGTTCTCCTGCCGAACGCACCCAAGGTGAGATTGATGCGGCGACAGCGAAGATCAAAGAGTCTGAGGAAGAACTCAAGCATTTAGATGAGCAAAAGAAAGCAATTCAGGATCGTTTCGCTCGCGAGAAAGCACTGTTTCGTTCGATTAAAGAAGGTGCATAACCCGCCTTCGAGGTCCTTAGTGTGAAATTGAGTAACGGCTGGAAGGGATTCCTGCTGAGCATGGTCAGCGGTGCCGCTCTGGTACTCGCCTTCGCGCCATTCAAATTTTGGTTTGTCGCGCCGCTATCACTTGCGGCGTTTTTTCTGCTTCTGTATCCAGTCTCTGCGCCCATGGCAGCTTGGCGTGGTTATGGGTTTGGGTTAGGTCTGTATGGCACGGGCGTGTCTTGGGTGTATGTTTCCTTGTCGACATTCGGTGGTATGCCGTTGTGGATGGGGAGTATTGCGGTATTTGGTTTTGCCACCTTGTTGGCCGGATTTATCGCACTCTTGGCGTTCTTGGTAGCGCGCTTGTT
>JAUHZM010000301.1 GCA_030426005.1 Gammaproteobacteria bacterium | reverse complement strand
ACGGTATTCGTCTCTTGCGAGCACTATTTGGGAAAACACAACGGACAACAGTGAGACCAACAGCAGCCTCACCGCCCAACCCGGGAATCTAAGCATCGTATTAAATAAACAGGTTGTTGAACATGCCCGCCGATTCGATGATAGGTTGCTCGCCACTAAATCCGGAAGCCATTCTAGGAAATACAACGGTTCCAGTGTTTGGCGAAACCCAGTCACACACACGCGCGAAAATAGGATCGATACTCGTTCTTGGGTCTATATCTGGCGTGCGCAAGGATGCGTCTTCATATTTGTCTACTTCAGAATCTGGGAATAGCTCTCCATACACACCACCACGGACACGCTCACCTATAACGAACATAATGTTTCCCTTGCCGTGATCGGTCCCACCATCACCATTGTCACGAATCTGTCTTCCAAACTCCCCAGCGATGGTAATCACCATTTTATCGCGATCAATACCATCCAAAGAGGCCCAAAGCGCTGAAAATCCACCGTGGAGCTGATTGTTGTCCATCGGTGTGACCCCTTCGGCGTATTGCCCACCAAAAATATCTTTAAACCCACTTTCTATTCCACGATATACATCCGGATCATTCAGGTCAGGGTTACCCGCTTCACGCCGTTGGTCACCATGGCTATCCCAGCCGCCGTAATCCATCGACACTGTGCGTACATTTAGTAAATCATTGGCTGCACATACATCGTATAAATTACGTATTTGTCGACCAAAACCATAGCCATTGCGCAGAACACGTCGAGCATCATTGGCACTATCGGGGTTTACTGGTTGCCCATCAATACTAATGGCTCGATGCAATGCCTCAATGAGTGGCGGCTCCGGAAGATCACTCAGACGCTCACGAATCAACTCCCCAAACTGCCGGACTTTAAGTTCGTGGTCCATAAATTTTTCATACGCCTGACTCACTTGCTCTGTACGCGCTCCTGCATAATAGCTTCGCAGTGTACGCGCCATTCTGTGTTGCGGTCGGTAGATTTGGTTCTCAGTCAAATCCTGGATATTCAAACCCATTTCTCGCGAGTTCTGCACCGCAATCAAATCTCGATTATCAATCGCATTCGGATTGTAATTCGGTGCATTTCCGACCGGTCCAAAACAAAATGCTCTGGGACTGTTGGTGACCGAAATCGAGTTACCACCAGCCGAACGTGCCAGCCGCCCGCCCCAACCGGAACGGTCGGCATTGTTTAACCCGGATAACACGTTACCTTGATGCATTTGTAGGGTCGATAAATCATGAGCTCGGTTGGTGCCCCCCACTGCGTTGCACACCATGGCTACGTGGCCCGCTCGAAACATGTCTATCAACCACCCAGCATGGCGCCAGATCCCAAAGGTGGTGCCCGTGTTAAAGCCGCCTGGGTTTTGCTGTCCGTTCCAATTATTACCGCCGACCGTAATCGGGTAGTAATCATCATTCCAACGTTGTTGCCATGCGGTTGGGTTGTCCGCAATGTCGTGCGCACGCCAGCGATGACTCCAATACTGATAACCAAAGCTATTGGTGTTGCTATCGAATGCCGGCACGATTAAGTGCCGAAAATCCGGTCCACCATCTAGAAACAGGTTTACCAGTAAGCGGTTCTGTAATGGCTCAAACCCAGCACGTGCTTCGTTAACCAAGTTCGGGAGTGCGCCTGTTCCATAAATCAAACCGGAGTAGAACGCTGATTGTAAGAAATGTCTTCTGTTCATGATTATTCTCCCTCCGCGAATACGTAAGGGGTTGCAAAGATGAAAGCTAGTGCTGCCTGCACATGCTCATTAGCGCGTCGACGAGTGGTCGGGTCTGTTGAGTTAAGAAGTACCGAACTGGCGGCAAGCTCTTCAACCAAACCTCGCAGGTACGGGAACGGATCAGTATTGCTGCTGTCTAGTTGTTGGCCATTGAAGCTGAACGCATACGCCGCTTTTTCGATGTCCGTGTAATCTGCCTCACCATCATCGCCGTGGTCACAGTAATTGTTCCAGGAGTCAAACGCCATTAAGTCAGACAAACTATTGTTGGACAGACTGTGTGCCTGGCGATCGGCACGGAGACATAACAGGTGATTAATATCGAAAAAAGTATTGCGATTATTCGTCTGCCACGAATACTCCGTTCCATCGGCACGAGGCAGGCGTCTAGCACCTAACAACGCCACTAGATGTGCGCGTTCCAGAGATGTGTAATTGGCGAAACTGCCAACCACGTGGCGCCATAACCATTCCGCCACATAATCAGCTGTGTACCCGCCATTTACGGCAGGAATCACTTTGGTCCAATCTTTCAACCAGGGTTGACCTAGATCACAAGAATCGCATGCTACCGGCAGTGCCTGCTCAAATTGCCAAGATTCTTGTGTCGCGCTTCGATTGTAGTTTTTCTCAAACGCTACCGCTGAGTCAGACGCCTCAGTCGAGTTTTGGCCACCAAATACGTTGTGCAAAGGACGGAATATTTCACTCGCATTGTCCCCTTCCATAACGTCATCGACTTCTCGTCCAGCGCGACCGTCTGCCCAGTCATTACTTAGATAAGCCTCAATATTGTCGACATTAAACTTATTTGCCAAATAAAACGCTCGCTCAAAACTAGTGAGATATTTGAATTGTTCTGGCCCATGAAATAAATCTGACGTGGCGTAGGCATGGATAAAAGAAAGAAAATCTTTATTCGGCCCTAACGCTGCCCAAGCTGCGCGCAACTGATTGCGCCGTGCTTCATTCAAATTATCGTCCGCCAAGGTTGAGATAATCATGATGGGGAGATTATTCAGACTTTCTGGATGCATAATCGATATTGGCATCAAATTATCGATCTTGGCACTGGCATTCGCGCCAGAGATAGTTTGTCCGAGAATTGTGAGGCTGTTGGTATGGTGGTACCGAGTATCAAAATCGACATGGATATCACGACCAAAGTCTTCGATGTACGGCACATCCATGTCAGTTAGCATCTTGGCTGTCTCACGAATAGTTCCATCTTCATGATTCGGATCATTTGCGCCAAATATGCCGTAATACAGCTGATGAATCTCGCGGGCGAAATCGTCATTACATTCACAGTAACTCTCGCCATTTCGTGTGCGCCAGCGATTACGATAATGTCCATATTGGATTGCCACCGCTGCTGACTTGGCCGCCACCCCCATCACTTCGTGGTAAGGTAATCGAGCCTCATGCGCCGCCATAATTTCATCATAGTACTGAACCATCTGTTGGCGACTTACCCCAGCATCACGGTTCGTAGCTAGGTGGTAGTTGGTCTCCCAGAAACCGATGCGCTGACGAAAAGGATTCAAACCGCGTACAGCGATCATCCGCGCAAAGGTACTATCAAACCGGTAACCATCTATCGACAAATGGCGTCGTTCAGACACAGGAATCGGAATATCCGAGTTTTCGGAGCCGACATACTCGTAGAATTCGCGCATCGTGCCATGCGCACTGGCCGTCTCCGCGTATTTCTCCCCTCGTGCTAGCGGCGACAATTTTAAGTTGTGTTCACTGAAGTTCAACATCTCAGCTATCGCTGTCTGAGGTTGCATATATGACCACTCACGAATTTGAGCGTCCGTAGCATGACCACCAAAAGCGAAGATTTTTAATACTTTACGTACTG
>JAUHZM010000300.1 GCA_030426005.1 Gammaproteobacteria bacterium | reverse complement strand
TCGCCAGCCCGCGCGTCGGCACATCAACATGGAAACATGCCTACGATGATCTCTATCAACTGGAGAGCCGAACAGTGCGAATTCGTAACGATTATGATCTGGTGCCTAAGGTTCCTTTTGAGTACTGGCCATTTGATTTCCAGCATGTTGGTCAAGACTTTACCGTGTCCTTTACTCTAGATAGCTTTACACACGACCCAGTGGTGATTATCGAAGCCTGGCACTCGTTGCTCAATTATCGGTATGTGCTGCAACGCGCGACGCCAAACACACCGCAGGTTTGGACCGGCCAATTCAAAGATCAGGCACAAACACACCCATCCTGGCCGATGACCAGTTACGACCCAGGTGCAAAAATGCTGGATTGGAGCACTGGCAACCTCATGCAGGTTCGCCGCGACCTGAGTTCAGTCGCCAAGTTTATGTAGAAAACAAACAGGGCCGCGTTTTCACGCAGCCCTGCTTCGCGCAAACAAATGGCGCAATTGACGACTTACTCAACGAATGGCGTATTCGCCTTGACGGTCAGCGGATGGTAGCCATCTTTGGCTTCAGCAAACGCCTGACGACCCAATGCTTTGCCCTGCTCCGTTTTGGCCAGCTCACGATACAGTGGCTTCACCAGTTTATTACGGCCGATGGTTGTCAGGTAATCATGTAACCGTGGCAGAGCCGGTTCATACCAGTTCTTGACACTGATCAACAACCAGCTGTGAGCTATTTCGTTATTGCGCGACTCAGTTAGATTAAAGGCTGCGTCCAATTCCGCCAGCTTGTCATCGGCAATTTCTTCCGGCATGTTATTGAGAAAATACAGCCACTGGTGCACGGTCCAATTGTCGATTGAAATATCCGCCGCTGCTAATTCACCGCCCAACCACTGCATACGCGCGGTATCGACCAGCGAGAACGCATCAGACTCTTCCAGTGGCAGATCGCTTGGCAGTTCTGCTGAGAATATCCATTGCTCTATGCGTGCTTTATCTAACACATCCGCATGCGTCACCAGTAAGGTCTTTTCTAGATACTCGATAAACTGATCAGTGGTGATACTCTCAAATTCAAACTCTTTGAAATACGCTTTTAGAAACGCATCAAAGTCATCACGACCAACGCGCTGTTCCAGTTCACGCAGGAACAATGCGCCTTTTTCATACGGAACATTCGAAAATACATCGTCAGGATCCCGACCACGTAGATCAATAGCTAGAATCGCATCGTTGGGGTCCAAGCGATTGATGTCCGCTTCAAGGTCTTGAAACCCCAGAACCGCTTCCATCTTATAACGATCGGTGCCGTAAATAATTTCCATGATGCGGTAAGTCAGATAGGTCGTAAACCCTTCGTTCAACCACAGGTCACGCCAGGTCGCATTGGTTACTGTATTACCGGACCAGGAATGCGCCAGTTCATGCGCAATCAAAGAGACCAAGCTTTTATCGCCTGCGATCACGGTTGGTGTAATAAACGATAACCGCGGATTTTCCATGCCGCCAAATGGAAACGACGGCGGCAAAATCAACAAATCATAACGGTCCCAGCCGTACGGGCCATAGCGCTTCTCGGTCGCAATCAGCATCGACTCAGTATCTTCGAATTCTTTGGCAGCCGCGTCCAGCAGTTCAGGCTCCGCATACACACCCGTTCGCTCACCCATCGCTTTGAAACGCAGGTCTCCAACCGCCAGCGCGATCAAATAAGAAGGCACCGGCTGCGGCATGGTAAATTCATACACACCATCTAAGGCTGCCTCAGGGTCATTAGAGGCGCTCATCACCGCTCGCAAACCTGGTGGTGTGCGCAAGACAGCTTGATACGTCACGCGCACCTGCGGTGAGTCCTGCAAGGGAATAAAACTGCGCGCATGAATGGCCTGTGCTTGAGAAAACAAAAATGGATGTTCTCCTCCGGCAGTTTGCGCTGGTGTCAGCCATTGTAAGCCTGAGGCGCTCGGTGAGGTGGTATAGAAAATTTTCACTTCATCCACATCGGCAGGAACATTGATCGACAGCGGCGCACCTAAAAACGAGTCCGCCGTTCCGAGCTCAAATTCCAGCGGCGCACCGTTAGCTTCCACCTTGTGGATGGTCAACTCTTTGGTATCCAGCATCAAGGTCTGCGCACCCTTGGCGATACGCTCAACGCTTAGCACTGCACTACCATCAAGCACCTTGCGATCAAAATCGACGGTTAAGTCTAACGCCACATTGCGTACTTTCATTTGCTCCGGATTGGAGAATGAATGGTAGTCTTTGCCTATTTGAATTGAGTCCGCAGTTGGTGCTTCAGGCGTCGCATTTTCTGCCACTTTCTCGGTCTCAGGTTGAGCTGGTTCAGGTGCCTCTTGACTGCACGCCGCTAGCCACAACACAAGCAGACTGATGCCCATAATTCGCTTCATCATAGAGTTCTCTCTGTTAGAAATAGTTTGGTAACGCGAGACAATTTAACGCGTCGCTGATGCAGCCGTCCTTGGTGCGACGGCTGCAGAATGATAGCTATTGTATGACAGAATTAGTGACCGACGGTTGTCCTTTGCCAAGAAAAAATATTCCGGGAAAACCCACCGTTTCAAAGCCATCACTTGGATTACGCTTTAAGGTCGAGTTGGCAATGCTCAGGGTTCCCTGACGGTTATTGCTGACAAAGAAGACCGCCCCGCCGCCTTCGTTGGCTGTGTTGTTCTCAATCGTGGTGCCGCAGATCTTCAGATCAAAATTATTGCCATCGTTGTAGATTGCACCACCACTACCACCACCCGGCGTTCCTGGTTGGCTGGGGTTGGCGCCATTGCCAATCGCACGATTATGACTGAACCATGAATTGGTGACCGTGTACGAAACACCGATACTGCTTAAGCCTCCGCCGTTAGAACACACGTTAGCTTTGTCGGCGGCGCCTCCAAAAATGCTATTCGTGACGAATACCGGTAGCCCCTGGTATTGGCTAAAAACTCGCACAGCCGCACCACCAACATCCGGTCCGGTGCTGGCACACACATTATTTTCGAAGCGAGAATTAACAATTTTGAATCGCCCGCCGCGCACCCAGATCGCACCACCACCGTCATACTCCGTCTCGGATTTCGAGTTCCCATTTCTGAAGGTCAGATTCTGCACTGTGAGCTGCGGATGGTCTTGATTCTGACAATGCGGCGTGGTCCAAACCTGATTCGGGTCGCAGGTATTCATATAGAGGATGCGCCGTGCACCGCCACCACTCAAGGTCACCTTACCGCCGCCATCCAGCACAATTTTGGGGCCGGTATTGTTAAACACCTTCGCAGTCTGCTGCATCACAATCTCAACAGGCCGAGATCCGCAGTTGAAGGTAATCACACCGCCTTTGGCTACCGCAGCCACGACCGCGGCGCTCGTACAACTCGCTGCCGTGCCGTTGCCAATCACATGATCGGGACGGCTGGTATTCTCTGCACCACCACCATTAGGAATCGGGCAGAACCCGCCGTTGGGTTGTGGGATTTGAGGAGCAGATCGAATCTGCGTCAGCGTTCCAAGTAACGGAACCAAATATAGCAAATCACCATCCGAGTCTTCAGCTGAGGCTAGCTGGCTTGTAACTAGGTTGAAAGCGCAGAGGATTAAAATGAGTAAGCGTGTCTTCATTACAAAACTACACAAAGG
>JAUHZM010000299.1 GCA_030426005.1 Gammaproteobacteria bacterium | reverse complement strand
CCGGTGTACTTAATTCTTACCAGCGTGATTGTGATCCCAATTGCCCTCAGTGGCATGGTGTTATTGCCAGACAGTCCGCCGGATTTGTATGTGTTGTCGTTACCCTTGAGCGCAGATAATTCAACCTTGGCGATGGTGGCGTTTATTGGTGGTTTGTCCGCGGCGACCGGAATGGTGATTGTGGCGGCGATCAGTCTAAGCACCATGGTGTGTAACGACTTGGTAATGCCATACCTGATTAATCTCAAGCGACTGGATATTTTGCGGCGTGAGAATCTCAACGAGATCGTTCTGATGATCCGTCGGATTGCGATTGTTGGTCTCATTGCAGGCGCTTATGGTTATTACATATTGATTGACAACAATGCCCAGTTGGCGAATATCGGGCTCGTGTCATTCGCAGCAATTGTGCAGTTCCTGCCCGCTGTTTTATGTGCTTTATATTGGCAGCGCGCCAATCGTAAGGGCATTTACTGGGGCTTGATTGGCGGTGCATCGCTTTGGGCGTATACCTTAATGTTGCCAACCATTTTGAGCGACGCCGTGGTAATTGAATGGTTTGGTGACAATGCCTTGCTGCATCCGCAACACCTGCTTGGGATCGATATGGGGAACTCCCTGACGCACGGTGTGGTGTGGAGCTTAGTGGTGAATGTGAGTTTGATTCTGTGGTTCTCACTGCGAGAGCCTCAAGCCGTGATTGAGCGTATTCAAGCCAGCCGTTTTTATCACGCAGGCACCAGCCGACTACCTGACCCCAGTATTACGGGGCATCAGACTTCGCTGGTGCATCCAGATGCGTTGCGGATTCTCGCCGAGCCAATTATCGGGGTACGCAATACCGAGGCGGTGTTTCGTCAATATGAATCGCGTTATGGCGTGGATGTCTCATCGAGTGCGCAGGCAGACCGTCAGCTCGTGGCGCTGGTACAAACGGCGATTGCTGGTGTTATTGGCACCACTTCCGCGCAGAAAGTGATTTCTGACACTTTATTGCATGATGACGATTATCTTGAGGAGGTCACCAGTTTCGTTGACGAAACTTCCAGCGTTTTGCAGTTCAATCGCAATCTGCTCCAGACCACCTTGCAGAATATTACGCACGGTATCTCGGTGGTCGATGCGGATCTGAATCTGGTGATCTGGAATGATCGTTATCTGCGCTTATTCGATTACCCTGATGATTTGATCTACGTAGGTAAACCATTGCGCGATGTATTGCGCTACAACGCGGAGCGCGGTGATTTTGGAAACAAAGATCATGAAAATGAGATCAATAAACGACTTCGTTACCTGCAAAAACGCGCGTCATACTCGATGGTCCGTAGTCGTCCCAATGGTCAAATAATTAAGTCGACTGGTGAGCCTATGCCCGGTGGTGGATTCGTTACCACGTATGAAGACATTACAGACAGTGTGCGCGCGTCTGAAATGCTGCGGCAAGCTAACGAAGAACTCGAGGACCGCGTACAGGAACGGACCCGCGAACTCGAAGTGTTAACTGAGGAGTTACGCCGTAACACCCAGAGCAAAACCCATTTTCTGGCGGCGGCTAGCCATGATTTGCTGCAACCGATTAACGCGGCTCGACTCTTCACGCATAGTATTGCCGAGCGCCGCCATGAGCCAGAGGCGGTTGAAAAACTTGCACAAAGCTTAGACCAGTCGCTGGTGACGGCAAACGATCTTCTGCGTGCATTGCTGGATATTTCCAAGTTGGATTCCGGCGGTATTCAACCAGAACCAACCGATTTTTGCCTGCAAGACTTTGTCGCCAATTTGCTCGATGAACTACAACCAAGCGCGAATGACAAAGGCGTTAATTTGAATCACGAAGTCGCCAAGGTAACGGTGCGAACTGATAAGCAGTTGCTGTTTTCAGTGTTGCAAAACCTGGTGGCTAATGCGTTACGCTATACGCGAGCGGGCGGCGCCGTGCTCGTTAAAACGGAGTTATTGGAAGGTGGCCGTGTGGCTTTGAGTGTGTGTGATACCGGTGTTGGTATTGCTGAAGAGCACCTGGAAAACATCTTTACTGAGTTCTATCAAATTAAATCTGGTAACAAACAAAACGCACGTGGCCTCGGTCTGGGGTTGTCGATCGTTAAGCGGATCAGCCGTCTGTTGGGGTTGAATGTGTCGGTGAATTCCACCGCTGGAAAAGGGAGTGTGTTTACCGTTGAATTGGATATGCGAGAGTCGGTTGCACCGGCACCAACGCTTACGTCTAGCGTCATATTGACGGATGTTGAGAGACTGAAAGGCGCGCGTATTTTGTGCCTCGATAACGATGACAGTGTGTTGGAAGCAATGCGCACCTTGCTTGAGGGCTGGGGCTGCGTGGTGGAGTCAGTCAGCACCTACAAACAAGGTTTGCGTTTGATCAGTTCACAGCCGTTTGACGTGCTCTTGGCAGACTATCGATTGGATTATTCGGAGACCGGTTTGGATTTTCTGTGTATGGCAACGGCGTTGGAAGATACGCAGCCCGCAGAGGGCGTGCTCGTGACGGCAGAACAGGACAAATCCTTGAGTTCTAAAGCGCAAGGTCTGGGTTTTTATTACCTGGCGAAACCCATCGAACCGGCGAGCTTACGCAGTCTTCTGGTGCAGATCTTAGGCGGCGGTGCGCGCGAGCAAAAAGCCGGGTAACAACGAGTCGATTCACGAATACGGAGCAGACATGAGCCAAACATTTAATGCCGTGGTAGCGCGGGAAGTAGACAACGGCACAACGGTTGCCATCGAACAGTTGGCGGCGTCGGACTTGCCAGATTACGAGGTGCAGGTTGAGATCGCATACTCATCACTTAACTACAAAGATGCATTAGCGGTCACCGGCAGTGCGCCGATTTGTCGGCGATTGCCGATGGTGTGTGGTATCGACCTGGCCGGTAAAGTTGTGGAGTCCAAATCAGCAAGCTGGCAAATTGGTGATCGAGTACTGGTCAACGGCTTCGGTCTATCGGAGACAGAATGGGGCGGCTATACACAGCGTCAGACCTTAAAACCTGAATGGCTGGTGCGTATACCGGACGGCATCAGTGAGCAGCAGGCCATGGCGATCGGTACCGCTGGTTACACCGCGATGCTGAGTGTCCTGGCTTTGCAGGATCATGGCGTGACACCTGCGTCCGGGCCTGTCCTGGTAACGGGGGCCTCAGGTGGTGTTGGGTCTGTAGCGATTATGTTGTTGGCTAAACTCGGGTATCAGGTGACTGCGGTGTCGGGGCGCGAGTCCATGCACACGTATTTGCGAGAGTTGGGGGCCACTGAATTGCTGCCGCGAGACGCATTGAGTGCTCGGTCTCGTCCGCTCGAGAAAGAGCAATGGGCGGCGGCGATTGATTCAGTCGGTGGGCAAACCTTGGCCACCGTGCTTGCACAAACGAAGCGCGATGGCATTGTGACAGCCTGTGGGCTGGCTGGTGGTAGTGATCTGCCAGCGACGGTGATGCCGTTTATCCTACGAGGCGTTACTTTACGCGGCATTGATTCTGTGATGGCGACTCAAGCTCGTCGTCAACGAGCCTGGCAAGCGCTGGAATCGACATTGGATTTTGATCAATTGGCGCTGGCCACCAGTGTTGAGCCAATGAGCGAAATTCATACTCTGGCTGCGGATTTGCTGGGCGGCCGTTTGCGTGGCCGCGTCGTGATCGAC
>JAUHZM010000027.1 GCA_030426005.1 Gammaproteobacteria bacterium | reverse complement strand
TCGCCAGATGATCGCCGCAACGCAACGTCCTCTGGTGCGGAACCGGCTCGAGCAAAGCTTAGGCAGTGAACTCAGCAGCACCCCACTTGAACCACAGCAGTTTAACCGTTGGCGCGAAGAGCCAGCCACTGAAAAACAAGCGATCAACTCCAATTGGAACGCCAGCTCACCGCGCCGGATTGCGGTATTGCTACCGATTTCCTCACGCTTCAACAAAGCAGCTCAAGCAGCAAAAGACGGCATCCAATTTCAGCACGAAGCCAATAATTCGCCTTATCGCCCAGAATTGGTGTTTTATGACATTGGCGATAACCCGTATCAGGCAGTGCAATATTACTCCGCCGCCGCGCAATCCGGCGCAGACTTTATTATTGGCCCATTGGGCAGAGATTATGCTGACCAAGTCAGCGCCTTCGCCAACGGTAGTGTGGCCACCTTGTTACTGGGTGGCGAAGCAGCATTAACTTCTGGTGTTGCACGATTCGCCATGGGACCGGAACAGGAAGGCAAGCAGGTTGCCGAACGCGCCTGGAAAGACGGTCACCTGAGCGCCGCGATCATCGCGCCAGATGATGCGATCAGTCAGCGTACTGTTAATGCCTTTCAACATCACTGGTCGACATTGGGCGGCAAAATCACCTCCAGCACGCGCTATTCACCCAAACAATTCGACCACAGCGTGGAACTCAAGCAGCTGTTTGCCATCGATCAGAGTAACTACCGCTACAACCGCCTACGCCAGGTACTGGGCTACCGCCCTGAGTTTTCAGCCTATCAACGGGAAGACATCGACTTCATTTTTATGCTGGCGGATGACGACACCGGTCGCTTGCTACGTCCACAGATTAACTTTTTTACTGGCACACGCTTGCCCGTCTACGCGACTTCCAGCGTATTCAACGGCATTCAAGACAGCGTCAACAATATGGACCTGGACAACACTTTATTTCCGGTCATGCCCTGGGTATTGAAGTCGGCACAGGTGTCACCGTACGCTGGACAACTAAATATGCTGTTCGCCATGGGCAGCGATGCCTACGAGATCGCAGGGAATTTCCGTGCACTGACGGGGCCTGGACAATTGGCGATCAACGGCAATACCGGCCAAGTCTCCATCAACCGATTCGGCGAAGCGGTATACACCCCGGTCTGGGCCAAATTCGAACAAGGCGAAGCCATACCGGAAACCACATTGGGCATGGACTTAAGCCCAATTGAGTCCGAACACAGCGACAACACACTGAATTCAAATGTAAAGGGAGTTTACAATGATTCGAATTGGAACCCGAGCGACGGGAAACCGCGCAGAAGACCTGGCAGCTAGATACTTACGCAAACACAAGCTGAAGCTGGTTGAGCGTAACTATTTGTGCAAAGTCGGCGAACTCGATCTAATTATGCTGGACGGTGAATACCTGGTCTTCGTCGAAGTGCGCCATCGGCGCAACCACCATTTTGGTGGTGCACTCGAGAGTGTCGACCACTACAAACAAGCCAAGCTGCGCCGCGCCGCGGAGAACTACCTACAAGCGACTAAAACTACAGACTGCCCCTGCCGTTTTGATATACTCTGCGTCAACGGAAATCTCAACCAGCCTGAGTTTGATTGGATTCGAAATGCGTTTTAAATCCTGCATTTTCAAGCATCAAACCAAGGCACCAAATTTGTTTTCTCATGTCGATAATTGCACAACACTTTCAAGACAGCGCAGCCAGCATCCTGAATAACATCCATCTTGAATCTCAGATTGAAGCGGCGGCGAAAGCCATTTATGCCAGCTTCGAGGCGGGTAACAAGTTGCTAATCTGCGGCAACGGCGGATCAGCCGCCGACGCGCAACATCTGTCTTCCGAATTACTCAATCGTTACAAACGCGAACGACGCGAACTACCAGGTATCGCCCTGACCACGGATGGCTCCACGTTGACCTCAATTGGGAACGACTACGACTACAGCGAAGTCTTTTCCAAACAGGTCAGCGCCCTAGGCAACGCCGGCGACGTGCTGATGGTGATCACCACATCAGGCAACTCAGCCAACATCATGAAGGCGGTCGAAGTCGCGCATGAAAAATCAGTCACGGTTGTTGCTCTGAACGGCAAGGGTGGTGGAAAATTGAGCCCAATACTGACTGACGCCGACTTCGACTTGGTGGTCGCTGGTGACGTCACTGCGCGCATTCAGGAAGTGCATGGACTAATTATCCACTGTCTGTGCGAACTCATTGACAGCTATATTCTGGACTAATCAATTACATCGATTGTTCATAACTGAACCAAACCGGAGCCACTATGCCGCTAGCTTATTCTTCATGCCAATCCAAGTCGACTCGTCGTGCTTGGCATCGACGCCTGCGTAGGCTTGGCGGTGGCTTGTTGCTCACGATTATACTGAGCGGCTGCGTAGAAGCACTGATCGGCGTCGTCGCCGTTACCACGGTCGACATCATTCATGACCGTCGCACCGTTGGTGAGTACATCGACGACAGCGCGATTGAAATCAAAGCACACAATATTTTAGTTTCGAGCGACGAGATCCGAAAGGCAACCCATGTAAAGCCAGTGTCCTGGAATGGCATCTTACTGGCTACTGGCGAAGTCGATAATGAAGAGATCAAACGTGATCTGGTCGAACGCTTTGGGCAAATTCAAGGCGTGCGACAAGTCGTTGACGAAACCACCATCACCAGTCAGACCGATATTGGTACACGCACCAATGATGCGTGGATCAGCAGTAAAGTTAAAAGCCGCCTGCTACTTAAAACTGGTCTGGATGCAAACCGGGTTAAAGTTGTTACAACACGTGGCAGCGTGTACTTGATGGGTATCGTCACGCGCCCCGAAGCCAATGATGCTGTAGAGTATTCACGCACAGTCCGCGGCGTAAAGCGTGTTGTCAAAGTGTTTGAATACCACGAAGAATAGCGCGTCAGTTGCATGCACAAGATTAATACGCAACAGAAAATCATCAGCCCGACGGCGGATGATGCAGGCATACGCAAGGTAGCTGAATCTTTGCCGCGCCCCCTGGTGTTTACCAATGGCTGTTTTGATATTCTACACCGCGGTCACACCACCTACCTCGAACAAGCGCGAAACCTTGGTGCCGCACTCATTGTAGGGGTTAATACGGATGCGTCGGTAAAACGCCAAAACAAAGGTGACGATCGCCCCATCAATAATTTGGAAGACCGCATGGCCTTACTCGCCAGCCTGGAGTGCGTCGACGCGGTGGTCAGCTTCGACCAAGACACACCGTATGAGCTGATCAAATTAGTGCAACCAGAACACCTAGTTAAAGGTGGCGACTGGCAACCCAAAGACATCGTTGGTGGCGACATTGTACAAGCAGCCGGCGGCCAAGTGCATTCCATCGCATTCCAATTCGATCGTTCGACGACATCCCTATTAGATAAAATTCGCGGCTGAGCTGCCTCGTCCACCTATTCTGCTACCGCCGTTTGCATTGACTCGGCCTTGGCTTTGGCCTGCATTTGCTCAGTGAAGTAATGGTAAATGAATTGGCGCGCGACATAGGCACTACGCACATACCATTTTTCCTTGTTGATGATCAGTGATGCGTACGCGACCTGACGCCCATCTTTTTCGGCGTAACCAACGAACCAGTCATGGCGACCGCGTGGCGATTGTCCAGTCAACGAACCTGTTTTGCCACCAATCTGCATGTCGTGGTACACCTTGTACCGATTCAATCCTTGAAACGATTTGCGTGCCGAACCGATGCGCGTGGTGGCATTCATTAATGAACGCAGTGCTTTGGCGGTACTCGGTTTGATGACTTGATCGGCAGGCTCTGTGGTCGCCTCGGCCTGATACAATACAATGCCCTCAGCGTTGACCACCGAGTCCACCATGTAGGGTGTAACTCGTTGTCCGTTGTTGGCGATGGTGGCCGCCATTTGTGCAGCGTGGATTGGGCTCAAGGTGATATCACGTGTAAACCCGGATGCCGCTTCAGCGATTTCCCATTTATCTTGCAGGCTTAAACCAAGTTGGCTGACCGGCAACATAAAATCGCTATTCAATGGAGCACCAAAACCAAATCGTTCGGCGTAACTGCGTAGATTATCTGCCCCAATTTGGTCGATACCAACTCGCGCAAAAACCGGGTTCACCGACTTGGCGAAAGATTCCTTAAACGTTGGCGTGCGTGTCCACTTAGTTGTTTTGTGCCGTAGAACCTGGCTTTTATACAAAGTGGTGGACTTGCCATTAAACGGTATCACGCTCTCTGGCGACACCTTGCCAAGATCCATTCCGGCGGCAGCGGTGACCATTTTGAAAACGGATGCAGCCGGGTAATCAGCGCGCATAACGAGGTTGTCCCACTTCTCGTCTGACTTAATAAAACTAGTCAGATTTAGAATGGCACCAGTCTCAACGTCGATCGCCACAAAGCACGCATAGTCTGGCTGGTAGCGTAAATACACGTCTGCCATTTCAGCGTGCACTGACTCGTCGAAGGTATATTTGACGTAACCAGTTTGGGTCTCCCCATTCACATCTTCAAATTGAAGTTTCGTTGGAAACCGGCTCTTACGTGCGTGTTCAGTGATGGTCTCGGCAACCGAGAGCTTAGTAAGGGCAGCAGGGGCCGGCGACTCCACCGTCTCCGCAGAAACATTTCCACAGATCGACAGAGTTACAGCGGTAAAAATTGTCAGCGCAGCAGGCTTAACAGTCTGAAACAGCGTCATTCAATTATCCAAACAGGCAATTAGTTAGATGGCAGGAACTCTCGGAGTTCAGTCAGTGCCTTTTTGTAAACCGTTTTCTTAAATTCTACAATATTATCAATGGCATGGTGCATATCAACCCAGCACCATGAATCGAATTCAGGTGTCTCCTGACCCGCCTCAAGGTTCACCGCTGAATCGTCTTCAATCAATTCGAGCAAAAACCAGACCTGTTTCTGCCCACGGAACTGAATTTGTTTACGATTTGAACGTTGCACCCGACGTCGCTGATTACGCAGCAGCCGACGCGGCAGATCATAGTGAAGCCATTCTTTCGTGTGCGCAACAAGTCGAACCTGATCATGCTTGAGACCAGTTTCTTCCTCCAGCTCACGATACATCGCGTCAATCAGGGTTTCATTACGGCTGACTCCGCCTTGCGGAAATTGCCAACCATCCTGATTAATACGTCGCGCCCAGAAAACTTGCCCCTTGTCGTTACAAATTATGATACCTACATTCGGTCGGTATCCATCGTTGGCAAATATTGGTTCGAAGTTCTGCATGCCTCAGTTAGATTAGATACGATCGGCGCTATGCCAAGCTTGGTTAGGTCATTATAATCAAGTCGCCGTGATTTGTGCATTACTAAATCGGCATTCTGCAAACTTAAGGAGTTCGACATGGCGCTGGCCTTATTTGACTTAGACAACACACTACTTAATGGCGACAGCGACCACGCATGGGGAATCTATCTTGCCGAACTTGGCGTCGTTGACGCCGATGAACAGCGACAAAAGCAAGATTACTTTTACCAACAATACGTTGCTGGCACGTTAGATATCCACGAATTTTGCGCCTTTCAGTTTCAGCCGCTGACACAAAATTCGTTAGATCAGCTGAACACCTGGCACGCAGCATTTATGGACTCAATCATTGAGCCTATGATCGAGTCAGGTAAACCTGAACTAATTGAACAGCATCGCGCTCAAGGCGACGAGATCGTGATCATTACCGCCACCAACGATTTTGTGACTGGGCCAATCGCGAAACGACTTGGCGTGGAACATCTGCTGGCAACCAAAGCTGAGTTCAAAGATGGCCGCTACACTGGTCGCATTGACGGCGTACCTTGCTTTCGCGAAGGCAAAGTCACGCGCCTGACAGAGTGGCTAAACACACACCAAATCGAGCCTGAAACGACCTATTTTTACAGTGACTCGATCAACGACTTACCCTTACTCGAACAAGCGGACGTGCCGATTGCGGTCACGCCAGATGAACGGCTCCGGACACACGCCGAGGCGCTTCACTGGAAGATCATTGACTAACCGTATACTCTTGTCGGTTTTTAATTTTTTCCAAACCCAGACGATTTAACTATGACTATTGCTATCGGCGACCAAATTCCTGACCTAACCGTTAAGACCACCAAGAACGAGGCGCTTAAACTGCGCGATCTGAAAGGAAAAGCACTGGTGCTGTACTTCTACCCCAAGGACAATACACCAGGGTGCACGACGCAGGGGCAGGCCTTTCGTGATGCCTACGCGCAGTTCCAGGCTGCTGACTGCGAAATTCTTGGGGTCTCGCGCGAAAGCCTACGTTCGCATCAGAACTTCATCAATAAACATGAATTCCCTTTCGATCTGATCTCTGATCCGGATGAAGAACTGTGTAATGCGATGGATGTGATCAAAGAGAAAAATATGTACGGACGCAAATACATGGGTATCGTCCGCAGTACGTTCATCTTTGATAAGACGGGTAAATTACGTCACGAAATTCGTAACGTGAAAGTTAAAGGACACATTGACGAAGTTCTAAGCTTGGTCGAATCACTCGACTAAACCCAGCAAGCAATACGGCAGACCGCGATTAACCGCGGTCTGTGCCCACTTCCTCTTCAGGCAAAATTTCGGTTTCTTGCTGCGCGTCTGCTAACCATTGCTGCAGTGACGGATGCGCCAACAGACTGTTTAAGTATGCCTGCGCTGGATCGCTGATCGCCACATCGTAGGTCACAAACCGCATTACCACCGGCGCAAAAAAACAATCTGCAATTCCGAAGCTACCAAACAGTCTTAGATCCCCTTGACTATCTTGGCGCGCATACTGCGACCAAATTGCGTCTACCCGCTGAATATCACGACGCACCGCTGGCGAGATCTCGATCTCACGTTGCGCGCGACAGTTCATCGGCAGGTGCTGACGTAATGCTGCAAACCCAGCGTGCATTTCGGCCACCACGGCGCGCGCCACCGCGCGCTGCTTAGCATCTTGCGGCCAGGCCCGATCCGACAAGTATTGCTCGTTGAGGTACTCACAGATTGCGAGTGAGTCCCAAACACTCAAGTCCTGATCCACCAACACCGGCACTCGCGCAGAATCTGAGTGCAAAAGTAAGCGCTCGGTTAAATCATCGCCTGCCAGTGATTCGATACATTCCTCAAACGGCACACCAAACGCATGCAATAAGAGCCATGGCCGCAGAGACCAGGATGAGTAGTTCTTGTTACCGATGACGAGCTTCATTCGCGCTAGAAACCTTTCAACTTCAATGCAAGGTCGGTAGAGCTTGATGCGTTGGTCAGGGCAATTTCATCCGAGATCACATCATCGCGCACCAGTTGCAATAAATGTTCGTCAAAGTGCAACATGCCTTCCACCTTATCGCCGCCTTTGATCAAGTCTTTAATTTCCTTGATGCGCATCGGGTCGACGATTAATTCTCGCGCTAATGGGGTCACCGTCAACACCTCACAGGCGACCGTACGACCGGCACCTTCTTTCTTTGGCAATAGACGCTGCGTGACAATAGCACGTAGGTTATGTGCCAGTTTGGCGCGAATCGTTGGCTGCTCATCACCACCAAAACTCGACACCATCCGCGTGATTGCATCCGCTGAGTTCGGCGCGTGCAGGGTACTGAAAACTAAGTGGCCTGTTTCGGCCGCGGTCAGGGCGATCTCGATACTCTCAGGGTCGCGCATCTCGCCCATCAGGATCACGTCTGGATCTTCTCGTAACGCTGCTTTCATCGCACGTGCAAAGTCTGGTACGTCGATACCGACCTGGCGCTGCGAAATCACACAACGCTGCTCAGTAAACACGTACTCCACCGGATCTTCAATGGTTAAAATATGTTGATAACGGTCGCGGTTAATCTCGTTCAAAAGCGACGCCATGGACGTCGATTTACCGGAACCGGTCGCACCAGAAAAGATAATCAGACCTTGTCGCATGCGTGCAATATTCCGCACTTGTGGTGGCAGCCCCAATGCGTCTGGATCGGGAATCACATTCTCAATCACCCGCATCACCACCGCCAAACGACCCAATTGTCGGAACATATTGACCCGCACACGGTTGCCTTTGTTATCACTCAATGACAAGTCGACCTGATTCTCTTCTTTGAATAAGGACAAGTGATATTTGGACATCAATGGATAGATCAAACGCTCGATCATCTCATCGCTCATCTCTGGCGAGCCTTTGACCTGACGAATACGTCCATCGAGGCGCATCATAATTTGATGACCAGCTCGGATATGAATGTCGGAGGCTTTGAACTGACATGCAGAGCCCACAATACTGGTAAGAAATTCGAGTGCTTCCTTTACTTGCGGGGTATCAGGGAGCTGCTCAGTAATACTATTCGGTTTAGCGGGCATAATATGTCACTCAGTTTATTGTTCTCGCATCGCATTGCTGCGCATGAAGCGATTTACTCGCGGTATTTAGTGAAGGCTATTTGCGACCATATATCAGACTGTCGAAACGCGCTTTTGCCGATCCATTATCCAAGCAGACCTGAACTTTTTCAACAGCTTGCGACAGCGAGAGCGCGTGATCTCGGGAATTCAGGATTTGTCCCGCCGCCAGACACAAGCTATCACGCGCACTGCCTGACTGACCGCCCAACACCGCGAGCCCGGTATCCAGAGTCTGTGCCACTGGGTCGACACTGCTAACCATCGGTGGGCCAGCTACTTCATTGTCAGTCAATATCGGTGCCACGTCGATAATTTCTTTCTGTTCATTGACCGACTGCACACGCTCGGCATCAATAATAAATCGACGCATCGGCTTATTGAGTGCCGGTGCGAGGCCGCCTTCAACCCCCTTAATCAGCACTATCGACTCATAGCCACACTCCATTGCCATAGTGGCATAAACTTCGGGGAAAGCTTTATGCACATAGCCCAACACCAGATGCGTTCGCTGCTGCGCCCGGAGTGGCATCAGCAGGCGCTCAAGGGTTGTCAGTGCGGTACGTTTAACAATGCGTCCGCGCAGCGACTGCAGCTTAAATAATGTTGGGGCATAAATTGATTGATCGAGATAAGCCCAGCCGTGCTCCTGAATTTGCAGCGCGGCATCTTCGGCATTGCCAAACACATTGATCCCTGCCGCGTGGTAAACCTGATGCGCAGTCACACCGTATTTGGGGCCCACACGCTCAACACCATGCTGCATGCATGGCACGCCACACGCAGCCAGCACTGGTGCGATAAACGGCGTCATACTCTGGGTACGAACAAATCCATCGAACGGATCAGCCATACAAACCAATTCAGGCACCGACACGGTATGCACCTTAATGCCGCTCTGCAAGGCAGCCAAAATGCCGGAAAATTCCGCCAATGACTCGCGCTTCATACGCATAGCAATTAAAAACACCGCCGCTTGCACTTCATCAGCCTCGCCACTCAAAATGGCTTGCATGACTTGTTGTGACAGTTCAGCACTAATATCTCGGCCACGATCAGGCCCGACGGCAATCTCTTGAATGGCGAGCCTAATGGCTTGCTCTGCGGTTAATTGAGTCTCTAACATCGCGCAATAATGCCACAATCTGAACCTGCTGAGCCAAATACTCACCTGCGGATTTAATTCACCGTCGAACACGCCAAATTCACTTTTCCACTTAGTCTGGTTGTTTGTCGCTGGCGTAACTGATTAAATCACGCAACTTACAGCGCAACGTACCAAAACGCGCCGACCAACACGGCAGTTTCATTCGTGTAAACACGAACTATAATAATCGCATGCAGCATTTCCCAATCTTTGTAACACTCACCGCCCAACCCTGCCTGGTCGTAGGCGCCGGCCCCGTTGCGCTACGAAAAATTCGATTGTTACGCAAAGCCAATGCCACTATCACGGTAGTGGCACCAGAGGCGTGTGACGAACTCGCTGATGAGTTCGGTAATGAAATCACACACATCAAACGCAAATTTAGACCTGAAGACATACCAGGCTATCGACTGATCATTGCCGCCACCAACGATCCTGATGTTAACAAGCAAGTATCCGAACTCGCACAAGCAGTAAACGTGCCGGTCAATGTCGTCGATCAGCCTGAGCTGTGTAGTTTCATCACGCCGTCAATTATTGATCGGTCACCGGTATTAGTGGCAGTTTCAACAGGCGGACAGGCACCAGTCCTCGCGCGAACACTGCGCACGCGACTAGAAGCCTTTATTCCGGCCAGCTATGGGGCACTGGCAAGCGCTATGGGACGATTTCGCGACCAGTTGAAAACAGCGCTGCCAGAAGAAACCGATCGTCGCCGTTTTTGGGACCGCATCGTCAATGGCGCGATTGGCGAAATGTATTTGTCAGGAAGGCAAGTTCAGGCCGATGAACAGCTTGCAAGCGCTGTTGCCAACGCTAGTCCTAGCCAGACCCAAGGTGAAGTCTGGCTAGTTGGTGCCGGACCCGGCGACCCAGACCTGCTCACCTTCCGCGCGTTACGATTGATGCAACAAGCGGACGTCGTTCTCTACGACCGTTTAGTCAGCCCAGAGATCCTTGAATTAACCCGGCGCGATGCAGATCGATTGTATGTCGGCAAAGCACGGTCGGATCATGCCGTGCCACAGGAAAAAATAAACCAGTTATTGCTGGAGCTCGCGCTTGAGGGCAAGAACGTGTTGCGCCTGAAAGGCGGCGACCCATTTATTTTTGGTCGTGGTGGAGAAGAAATTAGCTTATTAGCTGAGTCCGGCGTAAATTTTCAAATCGTGCCCGGCATTACCGCCGCTAGCGGCTGCGCCACCTATGCCGGCATTCCACTGACTCATCGAGACCATGCGCAGTCTTGCCTATTTGTAACTGGCCATTTGAAAGACAACACTGTCGACTTAAATTGGCCGCTTTTGGCAACGCCGAACCAAACGGTTGTGGTGTACATGGGTCTGATTGGACTCCCCGTAATTTGCGAGCAATTGATCGCTCACGGCGTTGCCCCGTCTATGCCCATCGCTCTGATCGAGCAAGGCACTACACGGGAGCAAAAAGTGTATACCGGCACTCTCGAAACCATGCCAAATTTGATTGCAAATCAGAAGGTAAAAGCACCAACCCTTATCATCATCGGCTCCGTTGTTTCATTGCATGACAAGTTGGCGTGGTTTGATGGCCATGCCGACATAGAACGACCATCCCTCCCCGTGCTTGACCACTAAGCCCGCTGCTCCCCGGCCCAAGGTCAAAATAAATGGTGAGAGGATTTTCACCAAACCCGCACTACTAAGACAAATGCCATATTGAAGTGGCCATTCGGCCCATTGCGGATTCCGCAATGAAGGCAAATACTAAGGTCATTTTTAGTTTCCGGATAAATGAAGCTAGAAATTCCACGGGTCAACCAGGCCGAAGTTATAAACTATCGGAGCAAACATGAATACATACGCCAATACCGCAAGGCCAATCAAGCCGACTGAGCATTCTATCCTACCAATGCCCATGCCAGTCCAGGGTGATTCCCAACACACCGCGCTTGAGCCTATTTTGCATTTATCCATGCCCGTATTCCTTATCGATAATTCACTACGAGTCATCGACATGAATACCGCAGCCAAGCACGCCCTAAACGACAACTGGCTTAGTATCGATGGTGCTAAGTTGACATTCAATGAAGAAAAGAACGCATTACAAATCCGCATGGCGTGCCAGCGTGTGTTATGCCATGGCAAAGATGCTGGCAACACACCGAAATCGGAGCGACTCTATCTGCATACTAACGATCACGAGCTACGCGCTTTTACACTGACACAGTGCCCGATCAAATCTGAACTTTTGTTGATTACGATTGAAGGCGACTTACACCACGATGGACAAGCCATGCAGCGTTTTGCCAATGCATTCGGCCTTTCGAAGTGTGAAACACGCGTTATCTCACTGATGGTCAGCGGTCAGAAACCAAAACAGATTGCGTACACCCTGAATATTTCTATTCACACCGTGCGCTCGCATTTGCGATCCCTCTATAGCAAATTGCGAGTACGTGATTTTAACGATGCGCTGATACTAGCGGTTCGCCTACTCAGTTAGACAAAACATTTATACCAGACACAAAAAAGCCCTGCTCTGCAGGGCTTTTTTATTAGCTCGTATCTCAGCGATGCTTACGCAGCGACGATACTGACATGACGGCGATTTTTTGGGCCTTTCTTTTCGAATTTGACCACGCCGGTTTGCAATGCAAACAATGTGTAATCACGACCCATGCCAACATTGTCGCCAGGGTGGAATTCACTACCACGTTGACGAACCAGAATGCTGCCTGCACTCACTGTTTGACCTGCGAAGCGTTTTACGCCGAGTCGTTTCGATTCAGAATCGCGACCGTTCCGTGAACTACCGCCTGCTTTCTTATGTGCCATTTCTCTACCTCACTGTTGCCGATAAATGCAACTATTCAGTTTTGCTCAGAATTAACCTTTCAGGAATTCTTTTGCTTGTTTAACCCACTCGTCACGCTCAATGCGACCTTTGAAGTTCAATTCTTCATCGATGCGTGCGATATCGTCTGCTGTGAAATCTGCAATTTGTTGGAACGTGGTGATTCCCATACCTTCCAACTTGCCAACGATCACAGGACCAACGCCTGAGATTTTGGTCAGATCATCTGCGCCAGTCGCAGCGGCTTTCTTTGGTGCCGCTTTCTTCGCAGGAGCAGGTTTCTCAGCTGCTTTTTTCTTCGCAGCAGGTTTGCTGGCCGCTTTACCACCGATGGCTGTGATTTCCAGCTCGGTGTAGTTTTGGCGATGCCCAGTACGAGTACGTGAGTTCTGACGACGACGAAACTTAACAACACGCAGCTTTTTGCCACGACCGTTGCTCAGAACCGTTGCCTCTACAGATTTATCGAGAGTTGGTGTGCCGACTTCAACCTTGTCACCATCACCAATCATTAGAACTTGATCTAAGGTGATTTTGTCACCCGCTTCCGCGTTCAGTGACTCCACTTTAACTTTGTCGCCAACTGCGACACGGTATTGCTTACCGCCGGTTTTAATTACCGCGTACATAGTTTGTCTCCGATCTGTCGATCTTTTTACGTTCTGAAGGGGATTGGCAGTATCGATACCACCGCAACTTTCTTCCCAAATACGGACCCAGCGAACAGGAAGCGAATTCTAGTGTTTACGCCACCTTAGGTCAACCTTCACAACGGCATTTCCTTGTCTTTTCAAGCACGCGAACAACACCTTGGATTAAGCTGAAAAACAGCCGATTTTCATTTCCCTCGGTTATAATGCACGACATGACCCTAAAAACTACCCCGATCAGCGATTCACAATCGCAAGCTGTTGATGTCAAAGAGATTATTGCCCTAGTTCAGGGTGATATGGCATCTGTTAACGAAACCATCATGCGGCAGTTGAATAGCGAGGTCGCTCTAATCAACCAGCTTGGCGCCTACATCATTCAAGCCGGGGGCAAGCGGTTACGGCCTGTGGCGCTATTATTGGCTGCCAAGGCGGCAAACCCTGAGCGCACGGAAATTAATCCACAGCAGACCCTATTAGCAGCAATCGTCGAGTTTATTCATACAGCCACCTTATTGCATGACGATGTGGTCGACGAATCTGAGTTACGCCGCGGGCGTGAGACTGCAAATGAACTATTTGGTAACGCAGCCAGCGTTCTGGTTGGCGACTATCTGTATTCCCGCGCATTTCAGATGATGGTCGAAGTTGGCAGCATGCGCGTGATGGAAATTCTATCTCGCACTACCAACCAGATTGCCGAAGGCGAAGTGATGCAGCTGATCAACTGTGGCTCAGCAGATACCACTGAAGCACAGTATATGGAAACAATTCAGTCGAAGACTGCGATTCTATTTGAAGCTGCAACCCAACTCGGGGCCGTAATCACAAAGCAATCGCGCCCCGTCGAGGAGGCACTTGCTGCTTACGGCCTTCATCTCGGCACCGCATTTCAGTTGATGGATGACATCATGGATTACACTGCTGATGCCGAAGCGATGGGTAAAAACGTAGGCGATGACTTGGCGGAAGGTAAACCGACCCTGCCGCTGATCAACGCGATCGAACGCTCTTCGCCAGAAGATCGTGCGGTTCTGACGGACGCCATCACCAACGCCAATCGAGACAATCTGGCTGCGGTGCTCCGCATAATAGAAAGCACTGGCTCGCTGGCCTACACTGCGCGTAAAGCGCATGAACAAGCACAGCTGGCGCAACAGGCTTTAGACGTACTTCCAGACTCCGAGTACAAATCTGCCCTGTTTAAATTGGCCGCTTTCTCGGTTGATCGTGCTTTTTAGTTTTTACGCTACAAGGACGAAAAAATTAAAATCTATGAATTCGTTCAGGAATGATCACCGCCCAGCTCATTAGGCTTGGGTGGTTGCCCACGAAAACTGGGATAAAGTTGTGCTAGAGTGACGGAACGGCCTGTATCAATCACTATGCGTGCGTGCTCACGGGTGAAGTCTCGAGGCCGCTTTAGACCACATGAGTTTGCAATAATCCGAATCTCCTTCTCCAGGTTTTTGATGTAGTGCGCGACTCGCTTCTGCTTGTTTTCAACCACCAAACCCTTTTGCAATTCTTTATCGTGCGTTGTAATGCCAGTCGGGCAAGTATTCTTATTGCACTGTAAGGCCTGAATGCAACCCAGAGCGAACATCGGGCCACGTGCAGTAGAAATAAAGTCCGTGCCTACACACAATGCCCAAGCGACTTCGGTTGGGTTAATCAGCTTGCCGGACGCGTTAACCTTGATTCGGTCGCGGAGTTGATATTCTTCTAATTTATCGACCAACATCGGCAAAGATTCTTTAATTGGCAAGCCAACATCATCCATAAGCGACATTGGCGCTGCACCAGTTCCACCATCGGCACTGTCAACAGTGATGAAATCTGGCGCATACTCCAAGCCTTTCTGATGAACTAAACTGAATAACTCATCGAGCCAGGCTGCGCTCGATATAACGGCTTTGAAGCCAGTGGGCTTATCCGTGATACCACGCACGCGGTAAATCATTTCAAGCAAATCTTCTGAGGTCGCCAATTCATGATGGCGATTAGGACTAATCGCATCTTGGCCAATTTCGAGTCCGCGGATCTCAGCTATCTCAGCAGTTACTTTGGCACCGGGCAGCATACCGCCCTTGCCTGGCTTCGCACCTTGACTCAGCTTTATCTCAAACATCTTTACCGCTTCATGCTGCGCGATACCCGCGAGTTTCTCCTCAGATAAGTTTCCGTGCCGATCACGCACGCCAAATTTACCAGTGCCGATTTGAAACACAATGTCGCAGCCGCCTTCCAAATGATACCGCGATAGACCACCTTCGCCGGTATTCAACCAACATCCAGCCGCTTTAGCGCCATGCGACAAGGCCCTCACTGCCGGCTTGGAAATCGCACCAAAACTCATACCTGAAATATTAACGATAGCTCCGGTTGTATACGGCTTTCCACAATAACCCTCACCCAAGTGGATAGGTTTGGGTGGCAAGGACTCGTCAGTCAGCGGAGGAAATGGTGAATTGATAAACATCACCGTGCCTTCAGGTCTCAAGTCACGAGTAGAACCAAAGGCAACAGTCTGATCCAAATTCTTAGCCGCACGATACACCCAGGAACGTTGTGCCCGATTGAACGGCATTTCCTCCCGATCCATGGCAAAAAAGTATTGGCGGAAAAACTCGCCAAGGTGCTCAAAAAAGTACCGAAACCGCCCGATTACAGGATAGTTACGTCGAACCGTATGTTCTTTCTGAGTTCGGTCGATCACATAGATCACGACGATGTAGCAACACAGTACGATAAACAGAAATACAAACAGTATGACCGTGTAGGTGATAAAGGATTTTGCAAAATCAGCCAGAAGGTTCACATGCGCCTCTTTGAGCAGCCAGTAACGAAATCATATTAAAACAGTCCAACCAAAATACTAACACGGACGTAAAAATTAGCAGCCATAAACAAAAAAAGCCTGCTTAAAAGCAGGCTTTTTCAGATATTTTGACGGAAAGGCTTACGCCGCATCCTCTTCAAAATCTTCTTCGTCTTCGAACAACGCGGCGTGCGCTTCAAGGTCGAAGTCAACCAATTGAATGTATGCCATCGGTGCGTTGTCGCCAGGACGGTTACCGCATTTCAGAATGCGAGTATAGCCACCTGGACGGTCTTTCATGCGCTCACCAATTTCGTCAAATAGCTTGGCGACGATGTCGCGATCGCGCAATTTTGCGAACGCAGCACGTTTATTCGCCAGCGTTGCGTCTTTGCCTAATGTGATAATTGGCTCGACGAACATACGCAGTTCTTTGGCTTTAGGAACGGTTGTTTTGATTTGCTCGTGCTTCAACAAAGACACCATCATATTGCGAAACATCGCTTGGCGGTGGCTTGAGTTACGGTTGAACTGACGGCCTGATTTTCTATGTCTCATGATAGAAACCTCTGTTCTTTCTCTATAGTACGTTGTGTTCTTAGCGGTCGCTGTCTACACGAAGTGCAGCAGGTGGCCAGTTTTGCAATTGCATGCCCAAAGACAAACCACGCTGTGCCAGAACGTCTTTAATTTCTGTGAGTGACTTCTTACCCAAGTTCGGTGTTTTCATCAACTCAACTTCTGAACGAAGAACCAAGTCGCCGATATAGTAAATACTCTCGGCTTTTAAACAGTTCGCAGATCGAACAGTCAGTTCAAGCTCATCAACAGGTCGTAACAACACTGGATCAACTTCTGGCTCTTTCTCTTCATGCGCAACAGCAGCGATCTCTTCCAGGTTAACAAACACCTGGATTTGTTGGCTCAATGCAGTTGCCGCTTTACGAATTGCATCTTCAGGATCGATGGTGCCATTCGTTTCGATATTCAGTGTCAGCTTGTCGAGGTCAGTACGTTGTTCAACACGCGCATCGTCAACAGAATAAGACACTTTCAGAACCGGACTGTAGGTTGCATCGAGTTGCATCAGGCCGATTTCTTTATCATCGTGGTCTGACTTACGAGCTTCAGAGATTTGGTAACCTCGGCCGCTACGAACAGTCAGTTCAGCATGAAACTTCGCATCTTTCGATAGGTGCGCAATCACGTGCTCAGGGTTAGCGATTTCAACATCAGAAACAGTTTGGATGTCACCAGCTTTAACCACGCCTTCGCCAGACGCGCTAAGAGTTAAAGTTACGGGCTCATCGAAATCTTTCTTAATCGCTACGCCTTTTAAGTTTAGCAAGATATCGATAACATCTTCTTGCACACCTTCAATTGAAGAGTACTCGTGCAAAACGCCATCGATCTTAACTTCAGTAATGGCGGCACCAGGGATGCACGACAACAAAATGCGTCGCAAAGCATTACCCAATGTGTAACCAAAACCACGCTCTAGCGGTTCAATAACCACTTTAGAGCGAACACCATCTTCGGTATTTACGTCCACAAAACGTGGGGTTAACAGCTGTTCAATAGTGTCTGACATGTCTATGTGTCTCCAGTATTTACCCAATTCCTCTGGCGGAATGCAGGTGAATGTTTAGATGAATTCAGTCGATAATATGAGCAAGGAACCACCAAACCAGGCGGCTCCTAAACACACAATTACTTAGAGTAGAGTGCGACGACTAATGACTCGTCGATGTCTGCAGACAACTCATTGCGCTCTGGTGCCGCTTTGAAAACGCCTTTTTTAGCGGCAGTATCAACGCTAACCCAATCAGCAAAACCGATTTGTTCAGCGATCTCCAGGGCAGCGCCGATGCGCAATTGCTTTTTGGCTTTTTCGCGAACTTCGATTTCGTCACCGGGTGACACGTGAAAAGAAGGAATGTTTACGATCTTTCCATTCACTTTGATTGATTTGTGGCTTACCAATTGACGTGCTTCTGCGCGAGTCACAGCAAAGCCCATACGATAAACAACGTTATCCAAACGAGACTCAAGCAGGGTCAACAGGTTTTCACCGGTAGAGCCTTTTACGCGCGCCGCCTCAGCGTAATACGCACGGAATTTCTTTTCGAGTACACCATAGATACGACGCATTTTTTGCTTTTCACGCAACTGAACACCGTAGTCAGACAGACGATCACGACGAGCACCGTGCATACCGGGTGCGGTTTCTTCTTTACATTTTGAA
>JAUHZM010000298.1 GCA_030426005.1 Gammaproteobacteria bacterium | reverse complement strand
AAACAGGTGAAGCACTTCAGCGGCGAAGAAGGCGTTGATGAGTTGTGGGGCGAACCATTTAAAGCGTTCTCTTATCCGATGGATAAGTTTTTCGAAAGCCGATACGTCAAACTCGCGCAGACGTTCGCCGCGATTGATCGCATTATTGATCGTATGATTTCGGTGTATTCCAAAGTCGATGGTTTTGAAGGCGTATTGCCGATGCTGGACGAGTTACGTGAAGCAGCAAAGACTGAAGTCGAGACTATGCGTCGCGATGAAGCTATCTATGAGGTCTGGCCGCGTTACGTGGCGGCCAAGGAAGCTATCGTGGAATTCAAACCATGCGGATTGATCAATCGTGAAGACCGAATTCGCTATTGGGAAGATGGTATGCGATTGCTGCATATGGGCAAGGACGTGATCAGCTATCTAAGTGGCGTGCGGGTACCTATGCCCGTGACAACGGCGAACTACATGGCGAACTGCGACTTGTATGAACAAAATGGTTCACTAGACTCCGAATTCTCAATTCCACAACACTGCTTTAAGAACGGCAGTGGCACGAGCTGCAATTAGCACATAATAGAAATAGTCATCGGCGCCGTTTTATGTGACACTTGCTCGCATGAAACTGCGCCAACTCCAATACGTTACCGAGGTCGTTAAGAACGGCATGAACGTAACGGCTGCTGCTGACAAACTGTTCACTTCACAACCCGGAGTGAGTAGTCAGATCAAGCGCTTGGAGGAAGAACTCGGCGTCACGATCTTCGAACGCAGTGGTAAACATATCAATGGACTGACCCCAGAAGGTACCTTACTGGTAGAGCGGTTTAACCTCATTCTGGATGAGGTCGAGAACGTAAAGCGTATTGCGGATGATTTTAGTCATCCGGATTCAGGCATGCTTTCTATCGCCACCACGCATACCCAGGCGCGCTATGTGCTGCCGCCGGTGATTAATGAGTTTCGCAAGCGTTACCCGAATGTACAGTTGCAGATTAATCAGGGTACGCCAGAGCAAATTGCCAGTTTGACTGATTCGGGGAAGGCTGACATTGGAATTGCAACGGAAGCGCTCGAGTTGTTCGATAATTTGATTCTATTGCCGTGTTATCGCTGGAATCGATGTGTCATCGTGCCGAAGGGGCATCCGCTGATGCGCGAGGGCTTGTTAAGCTTAGAAGCAATTGCAAAGCATCCCATTATTACCTACACCTTCGGTGTGGCGGATCGCTCGGTGATTAATCGCGCGTTCAAGCGTCAGGGTCTGGATATCAATGTGGTGCTCATGGCGGCGGACGCCGAGGTCATTAAAACCTACGTGCGTAATGGTATGGGAATCGGTATCTGCGCGCGGATGGCGTACGATCGTAAGCAGGATAAGGATTTAGCGGTGCTGGACGCTGGCAATCTGTTTGATTCTAGTGTGACGAGTCTGGCGATTCGAAAAAATGCCGTATTGCGAGAATACGTCTATGAATTTATCCAGTTGTTTGCCTCACACCTCAAGCGTGACGTCGTCGAGCAGGCACTCAAAGCGCACAATGACACGTCTTTGCAGGAAAAGCTCTACCGAGAGTATGTCAAAGAAGCCGAAATGCGGTAACCCTTAGATACGGTGCCAAAAACGGTCTGACCGCGGAAGGTAATAGTGCTCACGGTCTAACGACATAACGACACGTTGGCTACGCCCAATAATTTCATGGCGTGGCACAAAACCGATAAATCGTGAGTCAGCGCTATTGTCTCGATTGTCTCCAAGCACTAGATAACTCATCGGTGGCACGACGACTTCAGCAAAATTCTGCCGTGGCACTCGGGTTGTACTAGTCTGGATTCGATGTGGCTGTTCAAGCAAGTTTTCCAGTTGCTTGGCCACCAGTGGTGTGTGGTCTAACAACTGGTAGCTAACTGGCTTACCGTTAATGATCAGGTGGTTGTTCACGAGTGCAATCCGGTCACCAGGAAGGCCAATCACGCGCTTCACTAAGCGGTTTTTAGCGGTGGCTGATTCGAAGATCACGATATCCCCACGCTCGGGATTGCCGAGAGTGACTAACTTGGTGCTCAAAAACGGCAGCTGCAGGTCGTAGGCGAGTTTGTTGATGAGAATTCGGTCACCTTCGACGATGGTTGGTTGCATCGATCCAGTTGGTACCACATTCCAATCAGCAAAACTGCTGCGAAAGACTGCCATGAGTAGGAGAAAAATCAGGAACCCTCGATTTGCCCGGATCACCTTTTTGATTGTTTGGTGCATGCGCCGTCCTATGTGTTCAAAATTACAGTCTAATTAGTCTGCCCCAGGTTTTGCGCAACGGGTTGAAGTATTAACAAAGAGTAGGGTGGCGTATTTTGGCAACGAGCTGGTTTCGCAGACCATAGCGCTTAGTAGGTAACTTGGGGGATGGCTCATCGGCACTATGAGCAGGGCAAAATCGCTGGTCATGCGAAGGCTTACCTGACTATACTCGTCGCATGAAATATCACTTTACCACTGACCCAGCTGATCTTGATTTCGATGTGATTTATCGGTTTATCAGTCAGACTTATTGGGCGCGAGGTATCCCTAAAGAGGTCATGGAACGGGCTATCTCGGGTTCTTTGTGTTTCGGAATGATCGCCGATGGCGCACTGGTTGCGTTTGGTCGCTTCGTCACAGATAAAGCCACCTTTGCGTATTTGGCTGATGTGTTTGTGTTGCCTGAGTATCGCGGTAAGGGGCTCAGTAAATCGATGTTGACGCAAGCTATGCAGTTGCCAGACCTTCAGGGTTTAAGGCGGATGTTGTTGGCGACCTCGGATGCGCATGGCTTATATAAAAAATTAGGTTTCGAAGCGCTCTCGAAACCTGATATTTTTATGCAGAAAATGGACTTAAGCTTGTACGATCTTGATTAGCCCTTGTGTTGCTGAGGGCCAATCCGTGCGGTCGAAAGGATGCAACAAAATAAATGCGTGAGTTGTTGACATAATTTTGTTATAAAAAAACCATACTATTTGAATCTGAAGTTTTAAGGGTAGGCAGACGAGTATCGATCATTGCAGTATTCATCCGAACACGATTCAGACTCACGGAGAAAGCACGTGCCATACGACTTTAGCCAACAAGTGTTGCGAACCGATGCGGCAGGTATGCCAATCGACTGGATTTCATACAAAGACGCTGCGCGTTGTTACCATGCGGGGCTAGTGCTTTACAGCTGCGGAAACTTGATCTACCGTGTACGCGGCGGTGTAAGTGGCATGACGGGTTTGCAAAGTGTGATCGAAGTGAGCTCAATTATTGCAACACCGAGTGATACGCAAAGCCGATTTCATCATCTACCCAATTACACG
Source organism: Gammaproteobacteria bacterium (assembly GCA_030426005.1). Lineage (GTDB taxonomy): Bacteria > Pseudomonadota > Gammaproteobacteria > Arenicellales > Arenicellaceae > Arenicella. The sequence goes on along the minus strand of JAUHZM010000298.1, from coordinate 358 downwards.
CCGCCTTTGACCAACAAAACTCTCTTTTCTCGTGACGACTACGTGTGTATGTATTGCGGCAATGCATTTGTGCATGGCGAATTATCGCGTGACCACGTGCGCCCAGTGTCGCAGCGCGGTGAGGATATTTGGAGTAATGTGGTGACGGCCTGTAAACGTTGTAATAATTATAAAGCGGGGCGCACACCGGAGCAGGCTGGTATGCAATTAATTGCTGTGCCGTTCGTGCCTACGCATGCCGAATATGTTTATTTGCGAGGCCGCCGTGTATTAGCGGATCAAATGGCGTTTCTCAAAGCGCATTTTCCGCGAACTAGCCCCCTGCGTGCTCGAGTTGAGGGGCGTCAAGAAGCGTTGG
>JAUHZM010000297.1 GCA_030426005.1 Gammaproteobacteria bacterium | reverse complement strand
GCTGGTCGTAACCCAACTCTCTGATTTGCTTATTCAGTATGAGTCAGAGCAGGTCAAACACGAGGTGTTGGCGTCTTTTCTGGCTCAGCTGTAACACGCAGTTTTTGTTCCATTTCGTGCAACCGTTCTGGTGTACCGATGTCCTGCCAAAGACCTTGGTACACTTGGCCGTGTAGCTGATTGTGTTCAATCAGTTGATTAAAAATCGGTGCCAAGGCCTGCTTTTTAACCGGTAAGTCCGTAAACAAGGATTTTGCATAGCGTGCGATGCCACTAAATGTATAGCTTGGTTGGTCCGCGGTCTTTAGCACGATAACGCCCTGTCCGTCGAGGCTAAAATCACCGTGGGGATTGTGCGATGGGTTGGGCACGAGCACTAACTGAGCTGGATGATCATGCGTTTGTAGCAGTTGGCGATAATCGAAATCAGTAAAAATATCCGAGTTGACCACAATAAAATGTTCACTCTTGAGTAGGGGCAACGCTTTGGCAATGCCGCCGGCGGTTTCTAATGCCCCAGAACTCGATTCATCTGAATACAGGATCTGAACCCCATAGTGTGACCCATCGCCTAGCGCGGCAGGTATCTGATCTGCCAGATACGCGATATTAATGACGATGCGTTCGAAGCCAAGCTCTGATAAACGCATTATATGGTGCTCAATAAGACTCCTTTGCCCGAGTTTTATCAATGGTTTAGGTGTGGACTCTGTGAGTTCACGCATACGAGCACCACGTCCGGCCGCCAGTATCATTACGTCGGTATGTTGGGCCTGCAGAGAGCTGCTCATACTGTTGCTGCCTGTGAAATTAAGTCGCCGAATGCGGCTTGCACAGGCTCAAATTCGGGATACCTGGCCAGTGTCTCCAGCACATAGTCTGCGACCAATGGTAGGTCATTCATGTAGTGTGGTTTGCTATCACGATAATTTAGACGGCAAAAAATGCCCAGTACTTTCATGTGGCGTTGTAGCGCAGCGAAGTCATACCAGCGTGTCAGCGTGGCAAAGTCGAGGTTGGGCAAATTAAGTTGTGCACATGCCTGTTCCCAGTAGGCATTCAACCACGCCATTTGCTGGGATCTGGGCCAGGTAATGTAGCAGTCTTTGAGTAGCGAGGCGATATCGTAGCTGAGCGGGCCGATCACCATGTCCTGAAAATCGAGCACGCCTGGTTGTTCGCCATCAAGCACCATCAGGTTTCGTGAGTGGTAATCTCGATGCACCCAGGTTTGCGGTTGTGCCAGGCAGGCATCAACTAACTGAGCCTGAAACCCTGTCAATATTGCCGCTTGTTCCGAGTTGAGCGTCACGCCAAGATGGCGCTCAACGTACCATTCACGGAACAGACCGACTTCCATCGACAACCAGTCTGCGTCGTAAGCTGGCAGTGACAACGCGTTCGGCGTAAGTTGATAGCCTGATTGCAAACGAATTAAGCTCTCGATAGCCTGATGGTATAGCGCATCTGGTGGGGTCTGCGCTTGCGTGAGCGCGCGCAAATAGGTCGTGTCCCCAAAATCCTCCAGCAGGAGAAAGCCGAGCGCGTCGTCTCTTGCGTACACATTGGGCGTTTTGACCTGGAGTGCTCGCAGTGCATCGGCATTCGCGACGAACTTGGCTACATTTTCTACCTCGGGTGGCGCGTCCATCAGAATGCAGCGTTGTTGTGCGGTGATTATTCGAAAGTAGCGCCGAAAACTCGCATCGGCTGATGCCGGTTCCATCGACAGAATCGGTGAACTCAGATAGCTTGTTTGCTGGCTAGCCCATTCACGGGCCTGTGTAAAACGATGGTCCAAAGCGGTGTGGAAAGCAGGTGAAATGGTTAATTAGCGGGATTAATGATTTTGCGGAGGCTAGGATTAATTAAAAGCTCTTAATCGTGGCTTAGCAGAGCTGTGCTTATTGCTCTATAATACGACGCTCCAAGTATACAGAAATTCAGCTCAGTGAGCTTGAGACTCGATAACTACCCAGGTACTTGCCGTGAGCGGGGTTGTTGGTTGTTTTTTCTGTGCGATTTTTCGTAGCGAAAATGGCAATGCTTGGGTGAACACATTATAAAACTTCCAGCATAAATCAATAACCCATACAAAGGTGCGCGAGTGAATTTGACATCACTTTATAGGAAACGAGGCATAGCACTCGCAAGTGTTGCAGTATTTATATTCTGGTCAGGCGTGACGCAGGCAGCGTGTAAAGGCCAGAACTGTGTGTGTAAGCCATCTGAGCTACAATTTAAGACTCCAACGCTGGCTAAGAATTCGGAAGGCAAGTACCCGATTTCATTGGAAGCCAACGAGGTCGAGGCGCAGGGAGAAGATTTGGTGATGTTGTCTGGTGATGCTGAGGTGCAGCAGGGTCGTCAAACCATCGTGGCTGATCGAATCCGTTATTACCGTGCTTCGGAGCGTGTCATCGCAGAAGGGCAGGTTGAGATGATCTCGGAAAACGGCGACTACCTTTCCAGTGATGAGATTGATGTACATGTGCCAACTCAAATTGGCAGTATGACCAACGCCGAATTTAAATTGTCTGAGGGTTTGAAATCCGAAGATGGCGTTGATACCGCGTTCATCGAGTCTCGTGGTTCGGCTGACAAGGTGCACCTGGAAGGCGAGGGCGTGGTGCGATTGGAACAGGCCAGGTACACCACGTGTCAGGAAGGCGACGACAGCGTGATTGTCGGTGCTCGTGAGTTGGAATTGGATCGCACGGCTGGTGTTGGTAAAGCGCGTGGTGCGACGGTGCGCTTCAAAGGTGTGCCGATCTTTTATGCGCCGTATTTATCTTTTCCATTGAACGACGAGCGTAAAACGGGATTGTTAACACCAGGATTTGGCTCGGATCAGGATTCTGGCAATATTATCGAGCTGCCGTGGTACTGGAATATCGCCAAGAATCAAGATGCTACGATCACGCCGCGTTACTACACTGACCGGGGCATGCAGGTTGGGGTTGAATATCGCCACCAATCTTTGAATTCAGCCACGTATATCTACGGTGATTTCCTACCGGGCGATGATTTTTATCGTGATGAGCAGGAGCAACAAAATATTATCACCGGTCAGCCGGACGCTGAAATCGACGACGATCGTACATACTTAACGATTCGTCACCGCCAACAGTTTACCGATAATCTATACGGCGAAATTAATTACAACGATGTGTCGGACATTGATTATTTCGATGATCTGCGTAACGACATTCAATACTACTCAGCGACCTACGTGCCGCGTGATGTACAGTTGGCGTATTCGAATCCTTATTTTCGTATGAGTGTTCGCGCTAATGAGTATCAAGTCATCGATGACCGCATTTCTGGTATTGTGACACCCTACGAGCGATTGCCGTCCGTCGGGTTTGCGACCAATTTACCCGAGGGGCCGTGGGGCTTGAACTATGGTTTGAATGCCAGCTACACCAGCTTTGGCTCGGATACCCGTTTAGAGGGTTCGCGTACCTCGTTAAATCCATATGTCGAACTGCCGATGGAGAACATCTGGGGTTACGTTAAGCCGCGCGTTTCAGTGTACTCACGCAGCTATAGTTTGGACTTGGACGACGATGAGCTTGATGACAGCCCGTCTTCCACAGTGCCGGTATTCAGTGTCGACTCAGGCGTCGTGTTTGAGCGTAATGCCAGCTGGTTTGGTGACGGTGCACTGCAAACCTTGGAACCTCGTGTGTACTATGTTTACGCAC
>JAUHZM010000026.1 GCA_030426005.1 Gammaproteobacteria bacterium | reverse complement strand
TTGCCAACCCTTGGAGTTCTGAAGCCGAAACGCTAGTCCCGGGCGGTAGCTCAGGTGGTTCTGCCGCTGCCGTAGCAGCCCACTTAGCACCTGCAGCGACAGGCACCGACACCGGCGGTTCGATTAGACAACCAGCGGCATTTTGCAACCTGACCGGCGTAAAGCCAACCTATGGCCGCTGCTCACGCTTTGGCATGATCGCGTTCGCTTCATCGCTAGACCAAGCTGGCCCGATGACACAAACCGCCGAAGACGCCGCCATGTTACTCAACACCATGGCTGGGTTCGATCATCGTGATGCGACCTCGCTGGACGTTGAAGCAGAAGACTTCACTCGAAGTTTAAGTGACTCACTCGATGGCATGGTCATCGGCGTACCCAAAGAGTTTTTCAGTGACGGCCTAGACAACGAAGTCGCTACCATCATTGATGCTGCGATCAAGCAGTACCAATCGCTCGGTGCCAAGATTAAAGAAGTCTCGCTGCCGAACTCACACTTGGCGCTCCCAAGCTACTACGTGATTGCACCGGCCGAAGCCTCTTCGAACTTGTCACGCTTTGACGGCGTGCGATACGGTTTTCGCGCTGACGAATACACTGACCTTGTTGACATGTACACCAAGACCCGCACGCAAGGGTTTGGCGATGAAGTAAAACGCCGTATCATGATTGGTACATATGCCCTCTCCTCTGGCTACTACGACGCTTACTATGCGAAAGCACAGAAACTCCGTCGCTTAATCTCCAATGATTTTGACGCTGCATTTAAAGACTGCAATGTGTTGATGGGGCCAACCACACCGAGCCCGGCATTCGCCGCAGGTTCAGGTGGTGAAGATCCAGTGGCCATGTACATGAACGATATTTACACCATTCCAGCTAACCTGGCAGGTCTGCCTGCCGCGTCGATTCCCGCCGGTTTCACGCGAGCTGGACTGCCCGTTGGATTACATTTGATTGCACCGGCATTACAGGAGGCAAAGATGCTGAACATTGCGCATCAGTATCAACTTGCGACCGATTGGCATACACGGGTCGCGCCAACTGCGTTGGGAGGAAGCAACTAATGTTTACCTGGGACAAACACTGGGAGGTCGTGATCGGCCTCGAAGTTCACACACAGCTGCTCACGAAATCAAAAATCTTCTCCGGCAGTTCTATTGCTTATGGCGCCGAACCAAATACCCAAGCCAGCGCGGTCGACATCGCCCTACCCGGCGTGCTGCCGGTAATGAACCGAGAAGCCGCTCGATTGGCGGTTAAATTTGGTTTAGCAATCGACGCGTACATTAATCAACGCAGTGTGTTTGCACGCAAAAACTATTTTTACCCTGACTTACCAAAGGGTTACCAAATCTCACAAATGGAACTGCCAATTGTCGGTCGCGGTGAGCTAGAGATCGAAACCGAACAAGGCACCAAATTGATTGGTATCACGCGTGCGCACTTAGAAGAAGACGCAGGCAAGTCGCTGCACGAAGACTTTCAAGGTCAAACCGGCATTGATTTGAATCGCGCTGGCACACCATTGCTCGAGATCGTGTCGGAACCAGATATGCGTTCGCCCGCCGAGGCCGTGGCGTACTTACGCAAATTGCATAGCCTGGTACGTTACATAGAAATCTGCGACGGCAATATGCAGGAAGGCTCGTTTCGTTGTGACGCCAACGTCAGTGTGCGCCCAGTTGGGCAAGCAGAGTTTGGCACCCGAACTGAATTGAAAAACATCAATTCATTCCGCTTTGTAGAACGCGCCATTGAATTTGAAATCGAGCGCCAGATCGACATCTTGGAAGATGGCGGCCAAATCGTACAGGAAACACGGCTGTATGACCCCGACAACCACGAAACTCGTTCCATGCGCTCCAAAGAAGACGCGCACGACTATCGCTACTTCCCGGACCCGGATCTACCGCCAATGGTCTTGGATGACGCTTTCTTAGAGGAAGTACGCGCCACTCTGCCGGAATTACCTGCCGCAAAGCACGCTCGGTTTGTCGCCGACTATCAACTCAGCGATGCCGATGCCGTGTTACTAACCGCAGACCGTAGCACAGCCGACTTCTTCGAGCATGTTGCCAAAGCGACCAGTGCTGACAGCAAAACCGTGGCGAACTGGATGGCTGGCGAATTATTCGCCAACCTCAACAAATCTGAACTCGAAATCACTGAATCACCAGTCTCAGCCGCTCAAATGGCCAGCTTACTTGATCGTTTGCAAGACAACACACTGTCTGGCAAAACCGCTAAACAAGTATTCGCGGCACTGTGGGCACAAGAAGGTGAAGTCGATCAAATCATCGAGTCCAAAGGCTTGAAACAGATCACCGACACCGGCGCGATCGAGGCCATAGTGGATGAAGTGATTGCTGCTTGCCCAGATCAAGTACAACAGTTCAAAGACGGCAACGACAAAGTCATTGGTTTTCTGGTCGGCCAGGTCATGCAAAAGTCAAAAGGCAAAGCCAATCCACAGATGGCGAACCAAATGCTGCAGGAGAAAATGAAATCATGAGCACTACGTCTTTCTCACAACTGGTGGCTGGTGTGACTGCCGACGATGATCGTTGGCGCGTCACCATCCCTGCGGACTGGATGCAGGGCCGCACCACTTACGGTGGACTCTCCGCCGCATTGTGTCTGCAAGCTGTGCAACAACAGTTCCCTGAGCTGCCACCGCTGCGCGCTGCGCAAATAAATTTTATTGGCCCTGCTGGTGGCGAGATCGAAATCGAAGTAAACGTATTGCGCCAAGGCAGATCGGTAACCTATATCATGGCCAGTGCGACACTGGACGGACAAATGGCGACGCACGCGGTTTTCTGTTTTGGTGCCAGCCGTGAATCACGCCTTGATGCCGATTACACGATTGCGCCAAACGTGCCGAATGTGGATGAAGCTGGACCATTTTTCACCGCAGCCGGTGCCCCCGTATTCACCCAGCATTTCGACTGCAAACTCGCGAGCGGCGGACAACCGGTCACCGGGTCCGACGAACACGAACACCACATCTGGGTTCGACATAAAGACGCCCAGGCTACTGGCATTCCAGCGATGTTGGGTATTGCCGATATGCCACCGCCCGCTGTACTGCCCATGTTTTCAGAGCCGGCACCGATCAGCTCGATGACTTGGAGTCTCAACTTTTTAAACGATGACTTTGATGTTGCCGATAATTGGTGGCTTATCCGCACTGCCGCCGAAAACGCGCGGCATGGTTACTCCAGCCAAGACATGCAAATCTGGAACCCAGCCGGAGAGCTAGCCGTGAGTGCGCAACAGAGTGTGGCGGTGTTTTATTGATCAAGGCCGAGCGAGGTTGGTGGCCTGTTCACAAAAACGATGCCGCATCCTCTGACTAGCTCTGAATGTTTATCACGATGTAAGAAGCCCGCGCACTAATCAAAATCCAGTGCACCAAAAATCGATTCACGTACTTTGCGCTCTTCGGCAGCACGACCTTGCAAGAAATAGACATCAGCCAGCTTTTGTAAAGCACTCAACCTTTTATCCTGAAGTGCTAATGTGTGCGCATAGCTTTTTTCAGCGGGAGATAGTCGATCACCCAATAGAGCGGCGTCGCCGGCGCGCTCAAACCATAAGGGGGACTCATACCCATGCCACTCAAGCAATCGAATAAACTTTAAAGCATAGTTTTCCGCTTCATGAAACCGGTCTTGCCAGAGGAGTGAATAGTAATACTGTTCGGCAACAATAAATGCCTCAGCATTTTCATCGAACACAAACTGCCACCTAAGCTTCGACATTGCCAGACTGGATAACCAACCCATATCCTCCATGAGGTCGCCAGCTAAGCTTTTATCGCCTTGCAATGTATTTGCAACGTAGACAAGCGCTTGTTCGCTGCTCTCAATCTGATCAGACATAAAACCGATCGCGGCTAATAATACTTCCCAGCGCACATCATCTGGCCATTGAGCATGCGAGTAACTTGCAATTGACTGGGCCACAAAAGACTGACCGTTATTCGCGTAGGCTAACGCTTCTGCCATCGGCACAGCAGGAGCATTTCCGATCAAGCCCGACGCCGTTTCAAATCGTTCAACCGCGGCATCATAATCTTTATTCTTAAGCAGTAAGCAACCTTCGGCCCAGTGAGCAATCCCAACGATCAAGTCCTGATCGTGGTCAAACGCGGCCAAATAGGCTTCACTTGGTGACACAAGCAAACTCCGCAAGATATCGACGTTACTCTGCAGCACCTTTAAACCATCCGTGTTGTACACATCGATAAAGTCATAAGGTAGCTTTGGTGGCAGACAAAAATCTATATTTTGTGCTCGCTTATGGTACCCATTCCATTGATCGATGAATAGCGAGCGTCGCCCCGGTGCCACAAGCTCTTTAGGCGAATCAGCGAAGTCTGTGCGTAGCGCAAATTCGTCGATAAAAAAGTTGGCATTCCCATGATCTTTGAGATCACCAGCGAAAGAATACTTAACAAGGTTTGAGCGTTTGGCATTGATCGGATGTGCTTGCTGAGCGAGGCTCACCACCTCGGTTCCATACTCATCCGTTACTGTGAGCGAATATTCCCCTTCAGTTACGTTCAACTCGATTTCAAACAAATACCACTGAAATGGTACGAGGTCGAATAATCGCTTGGGTATGCTATTAGACACATGGCGCATTGTGCCGCCGTCGTTTAGAAGCCAAAATCCAAACCCATTTTGAGCCAGTTGAAAGTGCTTCTCACCGGCAAACGCAATATTGAAGCGCTCCTCTGGGTTAGGCGTCATCAATGCAAAAACAATGTCGACACTTCCGTCACTCACCTTTGGAAAGTAGCCTTGAAACTCAGGAAACGTCTGATTCTTTCGAAAATCCTGAATATGTAATGAACTTCGGCCTCGAAAAGCGTACTCCCTGGATAAAGACACACTTGAACTGGATTGTTCAAATATCTCAAACGTATCTGGACCACTATCCACTTCACTGGATTCGAAATCGTACTGGATATCGATGGAACCAAAACTGCCGGTCTTAAAACCAACCAGGAAAATACAGGTGATGAGGGTTACCGCAGTGGACCACCTCATAAGCTTTGCTCGTATTCTTCCAGCCATTGATTCCATTCAGCAATAGACTGTGCACGCTCTGCTTCTTCAGCAGTGGGCACAAAACCCTTGCTTTGCCCAGTTTGGATTTGTAGCGCTTGTAAGGAAGACTTTCTAACTTGCAATATTTCGTTGTCCAACCCAGCCACTAAACCTTTTAAGATAATCAGGCGTTGACTCGGTGAAATATGAATGAAGTCTGATGCTAATGCACACGCGGCCTTATCTCTTACAAATGGGCTCGGATCGTTTTCCAAATTGTAGACCAGCTTATTAATCACCTCACTACTTTGCGTGCTCTTGGCAATACCCCACTGAACCCAGACCTTCAAGTTAGCGTCATTGGACTCTAAATCTGCTGCCATCGTTTGCTCAATCTCAGGACTCTTCCAACCCAATCGCCAAAAAACCCATGCAATTCTAGACTTCTCAGAGTTGCTCTCAGCTTCGGAATACAACTCCGTTAGAATAGGTATCGCACCGTAGCCAAAGCTTTCGATTTCATTTACTGGGATATTCCTGATCGCCAATATCTCTTTGATCGCTTCTTTATTTAAGTTCTCGGCGTTGATTCCGACTTGTGGCTTCGGACTGACCAGCTTATCCGAGGCATCAACTTCCATGACCGATGCGACCGTCGACGTGTTCTCGGCTGGTAAACGAAACCACCAGACAGAAATCAAAACAAACAAGACCAGTAACAAAAGCGCTGTGCGCATGGCATTCCCCACTATTTACTTCCTTTCTAATAGCCCAGATTATACGCATTGAAGGCCATACGTCTCAATTTAGTCATCCATCACGAAGAAATGAAAGTGAAGGAGAAAAAACCGGCGCTTGGCCGGTTCTTTTGTATGGCGCGCCCGGAGGGATTACTCATCGCATCCATGCGACTCGCCCTGCGGGCAGCCTGCGGCTGTGCAAATCCGCTCCGGCGGATTTGTCGAACCCTATGTGGAGTCCTCTTCAAGTCCGCCGAACTCCCCACACAAAAAAACCGGCTCTTGGCCGGTTCTTTTGTATGGCGCGCCCGGAGGGATTCGAACCCCCGACCACTTGGTTCGAAGCCAAGTACTCTATCCAGCTGAGCTACAGGCGCGTAACTCTTTCAAATTTTTTCGAGCTATCGGCGTAATCAATGGGTACCGATGAGCAGGCGGTGATTATATTCCAATCATTGATGAGATTCGACCATTGTTTTGCCTGCAGATTGAAAAAATAATCGCTGAGCCTTGATCTTGATTGCGGAGTATCGCGGTCCGTGGCAAGCTTGCGCCCTAGTTCGGCAGTGCTTTGCCGACGCACGTACAGATCACGCATGAAATCATCCAAGACAAAACCAAAGTCTCCTTGGGCAAATCCCATTAAGTTCCCTGACGCGCTACCGATTTCGCAGCGTCGAGAGGAGATCGCTGCGGCTATTCGCGAACACCAGGTCGTGATTGTGGCTGGTGAAACCGGTTCTGGTAAGACCACGCAATTGCCCAAAATTTGTATGGAACTAGGGTATGGGGAGCGCGGATTGATCGGTCATACGCAACCCAGACGTATCGCGGCTCGTACCGTTGCCGCACGTATCGCAGAGGAACTGAACTCACCACTTGGTCAGGTGGTGGGCTACCAGGTTCGGTTCAAAGATCAGTCCAGTGCCGACACGCGCATTAAGCTCATGACTGACGGCGTTCTGCTAACTGAATTTCAACATGATCGTCTACTCAAAAAATACGACGTCATCATTATTGACGAAGCGCACGAACGCAGTCTCAATATCGACTTCCTGTTGGGTTTGTTAAAGCCGCTGTGCGCAAAACGCCCTGATCTCAAGGTCATTATCACCTCCGCCACCATCGATCTGGACAAGTTTGCACGGCATTTTGCGAATGGCGAACAGCCCGCGCCGATTATCGAAGTGTCGGGGCGCTTGTACCCGGTTGAGACGATTTACCAACCACCCGAAGATGACGCCACCAACTTGCCAGACACTATTGTTCACACAATCAAAGGCATTCTGCGTGATGAGGCGAAAGGTCGATATCGCGCCAGCGGCGACATTTTGGTGTTCTGTGCTGGAGAGCGCGATATTCGAGAAACAGCGCATAGTTTACGTCGCTTGGATTTGCCGGTGGACATCCTACCGCTCTACTCACGACTAAGCGTGAAAGAGCAGAACCGCGTATTTCAAAGCAGCGCACGGCGTAAAGTGGTGCTCGCGACCAACGTTGCAGAGACCTCGATCACGGTGCCGGGGATCGCGTATGTAATTGACCCGGGTTTGGCGCGTATTTCACGCTATAGCTTTCGCTCAAAAATCCAGCGCTTACCCATTGAACCAATATCGCAAGCCAGCGCTAATCAACGTCAAGGGCGTTGCGGTCGCGTGGCCAACGGTGTGTGTATTCGTTTGTACTCGGAGGAAGATTTCCAGCAGCGGGATGCGTTTACCCCAGCGGAAATAGTGCGCAGTAATCTCGCGTCGGTCATCTTAAAAATGCTGCGTCTCGGCATCAAGAAGATTGCGGCATTCGATTTTATCGACCAACCAGATTCACGCCTGCTCAACGATGGTTACAAACTGTTGCAGGAGCTCGGCGCTATTGATCAGCACCGCAAGTTAACGCCGACCGGGCGTCAAATGAGCGATCTGCCGATTGATCCCCGCTATGCGCGTATCTTAGTCGCCGCCAATGAACTGGGTTGTTTACGCGATACGCTGGTGGTGATCAGCGTTATGAGCATTCAAGATCCCCGTGAACGACCAGCCGACAAACAGCAAGCCGCCGACCAAAAACATCAGCAGTTGGCGCATCCAGCATCTGACTTCAGTAGTTATCTAAATCTATGGCAGGCTATCGAGGACGCCCGCGACGAACTGAGTAACACAAAGTTCAAGCAGTACTGCGTGACGCGCTTTTGGTCAATTTCACGTGTGTTCGAGTGGCGTGAGCTAAAACATCAACTGGTCACCCAGTGTAAACGTCTCGACTGGAAATTCGACGCCTGGAAGCCAATCGAACTGCCAGACAGTAACACGCCTCAACCATCAAAAAAGTCGACCAAGCACGACGCCAAAAAACCAGCGCTGGATGCACGTTATCAGAACCTGCATCGCGCATTGCTGGCAGGCTTGATTAGCAACATTGCCAATAAAGGCGTTGATGGCGAGTATGTGGCTGCTCGCAGCCGTAAGGTTTCATTGTTCCCTGGCTCCTCGCAGGCCAAACGTGCGCCTAAATGGATTGTGGCCGGCGAGTTTCTAGAGACATCACGCGTGTTTGCACACACCGTCGGCCAGGTCCAGCCAGAGTGGATTATTGCTTCAGCTAGACACCTACTGCGCTACAGCTACAGCGCACCACGCTACCACGTCCGATCAGGCAGCATCAAAGCTGACCGCAAAACCGTGCTCTACGGGTTAACCTTAAACGAGCGGGAGCCGGTGAACTATGCGCCGATCAACCCGGGCGAAGCCCGTGCCGTGTTTATTCAACAGGCTTTAGTCGACCAACAGTACGAACCACGCGGCAATGCAGCCCCGTTTGTGGCGCACAACCAAGCGCTGATTCGCGATATTGAAAAACTCGAGACCAAAACTCGACGTCGCAACCTATTGGTCAGCGAGGAAGCCATTGCTGAGTTCTACCACGAACGCCTACCCAGTAACCTCTGCAGTCGCGCTGGACTTGAAAAATGGCTGGCGCAAGGTAATCAAGACACACTCAAACTTTCACGAGAAGATCTCTTGGTCAACCGCGTTGACAGTAGCGAAGTCGCGCAATTTCCGGACACGATTGATGTGAACGGCAAGGCGATTGATGTGGTCTACCGATTTGATCCGGGCTCGACGCGAGACGGCGTCACCCTGGTGGTGCCCATCTCGATCCTGGCGCCGTTTCCACCGCACATCGGGGATTGGTTGGTACCGGGTTTACTACGAGAAAAATGTGTCGCGCTGATCAAGACTCTGCCGAAACCGATTCGCCGTCATTTTGCGCCAGCGAGTGATGCCGTGGACCGCGTATTCTCGAAACTCGAGCGCGCTGATGTGCCGCTTCATCAGGCTCTGGCTGAGGCGCTGTATCGTACACGCGGAGTCAAAGTCACTGCCGAGGACTTCAATCTCAGCAAGTTAGACGATTATTACCGCCCGAATTTCCGTGTCATTGATGTCGATCAATCGCTGGTCAATGAGGGACGAGACCTCCATCAACTCAAGCAGGCGTATGCTGACGCGGTACAGGAGAGCGTGCATGCGAGCAATGCACCACAAAAGACCAAGTACGAGCAGCATCATCTAGAAAAATGGGATTTTGGTACCCTGCCCGCCTACTTAGATTACCAACACCAAGGCTTGACGGTACGCGCATATCCAATGCTGCAAATTCAGGCGGATGACAGCATCTCCTTACTCCTGCATGAAGACCAATCCGCTGCCCGCTACTTCACACAGCGTGGCGTGCTGGCGCTGGCCAAAAACGTGTTAGCGAGCGGCGCACAGAAACAGGCCGACAAGTATTTAAAAAAAGAGGTATTGGCACCCAAGGCAGCCAAAGCCAACAATCTAAGCGCACTGGCTGCTAAATTGCAGACCGCGCTGCCAACGGTTTCCGATCAATCGAATTGGCAAACAGAATTGATTGACGCCGGTTTAAAAGCCGCTTGTTTTGAGGACGGCTTGGCTGAGGTCCGTGACGCGGCCAGCTTTGAGCATTGCTTGCACCATGGCGGCAAACACTGGGTAGCGCGCACCATGGCGCTGGAGGAAGCGTTCGTGCCGTGTTTACGCCAACGTGATGCGCTGTTATCTCAGCTCAACGGGATTAACGCGACCACGATCAAGACAGATCAAGCGCTAGAAGACATGAAGTCGCAACTGTACCAATTGTTCGAACCGACCTTGCTGCGCTATACCGATCTAACGCAGCTTAAGCAATTCCCGCGCTACTTACGCGCCATCGAGATGCGAATCGATAAACTCGCCAAAACGCCGACCGAGGAATCGGCCTTGTTGACGATTCAAACTCGGTTTAACGAGGCAATTGCAAGACTCACCCAGGGTGATCAGGGTCACGATTACGCCTACGCAATGCAGCCCGCATTACTTGAATTGCATTGGATGCTGCAAGAATGGCGAGTCTCCATTTATGCGCAACACTTGAAAACGCGTATCGCTGTGTCGCAGAAGCGCATCGAACAAATGGCGGCAGACTCACTTGGATGGTAAACGATAGACCGAGAACCACGTGCCGGTGGCCCTCGGTCTCTATTGACTCACGACTAGCAGCCGAGATTGCTTCCAGGTGAGACACCTAATATGCCAGTAATCCGGTTGTATTCATTAATACGACTTTGCACCTGCCCTGGGTTACCACCATTGCATTCCAACGAGCCATTGATGGTGCGGATCGTCTCGCCAAAACCGGCCCCAGTCACCATCGACTCGTGTGCTGGCCGATAACCAGCCCCCGATTGGGTCATCCAGAACCACAGCGCGGTCTGCCAGGCAATCGTCGGATTTTGTGCCACTTGATCGGGGTTTGCCCAAAGATTTAAACCCAGCGCCTGACCTGCTGCGCAATAGTTATAGTTCCAGCTCAACTGAATCGGCCCGCGGCCAAAATAACGCTTGCCACCGGCACAAACGCCACACGGCGTTGCGGTTCCCGAACAGTACTCACCTTGCGCAATTTCGGTGATATAAAATAAACCGCCGGTTTCATGGTGAAAATTTGCCATCGCCGCCGCCGCTTCGCGTTTTTTGGTGGTTAAATCCCCGGTGCCTGCAAACGCTGGGTAAGTTTGTGCCGCCGCAACCAGACCAGCATAGGTATAAAAGCCATTGCGATTTGGAAAGATCTGGTTGAACTGTGATTCACTGATAATCGAGGCAAAGCCACCCGTATTCCCGCCCGCTGGACGCACGATGATGGATGATACATTGTCGTTAAATCCTTCATTGTCGAGACACGTGTCTTCGCCTTGCACCACGATCGCCGCGCCGCTGAAATTATCGTCCAAATACAACACCGCTTCATAACCGGGTGACACACGGATCGACGAGGCGCGGTCGTTGACAAACCCTCGAGGTATCAAATTACCCAAGGTGAACTGCCCAACATCCATCGAGGCGGCCCAGCCGTTGTAGGCACAATGTTCATACACGGTGACTAAACCACCGCTTGGTGTGCCCGCAGAGACCACCTCGATCCAGTTGAAGTTCCAACCGCCAGTCTGGGCAAACACGCCCAGGTTATAGGTGCCTGCGTTAATCTGGACTGTTTGCTCAACCGTCACCCAGTTTTGCCAGCCGCCGGTGGCCGGAATATCCACGTTGCCGAACGGAATCGAACCACCATTCAAATCAGTCGACGCGATGGCGCCACTCTCACTCGCGACGCGCATACGAATTTTGTACTGCCCGGTACTTGGAATAACCAGATTGGAGTACACCCACCATTCGCCAGCATCTATCCAGCCGACGTTGTAACCACCTTCAGTGCTACCTTCGATATCCACATTATCGTTTCGATATGCACCGCCCTGATTGCCAGGTGTGGTGTCGTAGTAGTTGGAATAATCCTCTGCCTGGAAAACTTGTGCGTTGAGTTGTGCGCTCGCCAATACCGAAACAGACAACGTTGTCATCAATAAGCGGCGCCATGCCCTTTTGGAAGTAATCATGATTAATATCCTGAATTTAGAGTTTTGTAGGAGAACACGACCAGCCTGCTCCAAGGCCGCGTTCGTAAGTATTGATCGAACCATTGAGTCTGGTGCTCACGCACCGGCCGATCAATCACAGTGCACTCCTCCGTCCAACACTCCTCTGGCACCGCTGACCTTAGCTTATGCGAGTTTTAGACACTTGGCAAATAAAGCCAGCAATCAGGCACTGATTTTACAAAGCCCAATACACTGTTTCTGCGTCTTCCACGACCTGACCTGATTCCAGAACTTGGGTTAAAACGATTACATCACTCGGCTTGATTGTGAAGTATTCGGTTAACGCGACCGCCAATCCTTCTTGAAGTCTTTTCATGGCTAGTGATGACCAAACCGAAGGCAAGTACAAGGTAGCCACGACGGCATAATCCTGCCCTTGTTGTTCGCCCCGGATAAGGTTTACCGTCATATGCTCGGCAGACTGATGCGCAGAACGTGACCACAATTCGATTAAATCGCCTTGCCCTTGTGGACAGTTTGCTGACACGACGCAGTTAGCAATTGGCATACTCAGACTCCATTAACACATTATTTCAACGTCTTTAAAAAGCACACCACGCGTTCAGTCTCTCGAAATCCGAGGTGCGTATGCATGGCAATGCTGCGGTGGTTGTGTAACTGTGTATCGCTCGCGATTTCGCTATACCCATTCTCCAATGCCCAGCGTTCTGCGCTTGATATCAACTGACTACCGATCCCCTGCGCACGAAATTGGCGCGCCACAAACCACGCTTCGATGTATGGCACTGGGCTACTACGACTCCCCTCTGCAAAGTTTCGTAGATTCAGTTCGATAAACCCTGCCATCTTTATGTCGAACTCAGCCACCAACACCGCAGTGATATCAATGGAATTTCCAGCAAAAAATTGATCGATCTCAGTTAAGTGTTCGTCAGGCGTGCCCGGCCATAATTCGGTGCGCATTGCTGACCAAATCAATCGATCCTGCAAGACGATAGGTCGAATGGTGAGCACGATTCATACCTCCTGAAAAGCACCTAGCAAAGGTAAGTGTTTACGCTGGTGATAGGTGAACGCCAACTCAAGGCAATGCGCCACTATGGTTGCTGGCAACTCACGATCAATATCAAATAAGACAGCGCGCTTGCCATCAAACCGAAGCTCATCTCGGTACAGCTCTCTAAACGTCTCAACCAAGGTCGTCTGACAATGAAAATACAGCGCGTAGTGTGCGGGCGACTTTGGCTTCCAATCCATGCGTACGGTCGACCCTGTTAGGCATAGGTAGCTCGGCTCTCCCCATTTTAAAGTTTCAGTAACGTGCTCCGAACCAACGACCGAGTATGCGGTTTCTAATATTAGTTGGCGCAGCGCGAAAAGCTTTGTTTGCACCGTTTCAGGGTAGGCCGCAAACACAGCGGCCACCGAACGATCGGTAAAGGCGTAGGGTTCCATTTCCATCAATTTCGTCATGTTCAGTCTCATTAGCTTAGCATGACCCCGACAAAAACTAGGCGTCGTTGTCCTTAGCTCCCTGACGTTTTCGTCCACCTGGGACGCACCACCCGAATAAAAACGCCTCTATAAAAATCCGCAATCGCGCTCCTAAAGATAAATTCTCTGTCACCGGAACGTAGACCTCACGGTGCTCAGCGATCAACGCCGCTGCACGCTCATACTGTTCGAGCGGTACCAAAAATCGGCGCTCATTGTAGCTGGCAATCTGCACGCCGGGATACAAGCTACCAAAATGTTCCCCAACTATCGCAAAATGAATCTCTTCGGACTGCAAAAGCGACCTCAGAAACAGTACCTCCATGTCGTCCATGGCGTAGCACAGAACAACCATAAGTCCGACTCCCGGCTATCCGTTACTCTTGCTGCACAAAAATCAATTCGTCTGTGTTAAAGCCAAGCGTCTTCGCTTTCGTGATAAACGCTTGTTTGAGAGTGTCGCTCACGGTTGGCGTGCGCGATAAAAACCACAAATAACCGTCGCCAGAACTAATGAAGGCGTAGTCATAATTTTGTTGCTCGAGTTCGAAGATTACATAGGGACCATAAAAAGGCCCAAAAAAGGAGACTTCCAAATGGCCCACGGTTTTATCATCCGCAAAGCGTGCTTTACCAACCGCCTCTTTCCATTCGCCCTTCTCCACATTCCAACCACGATTCACCACCTTGACCTTACCGTCGTCGCGCAGTGAATACGTGGCACTGACTTTTTCTAGCCCGCGTTCAAAACGATGGTCGAGTCGCGCTATTTCGTACCAGGTACCCAAATACCGGTCCAGCTCAAAGTTGCGAACTGGGCTTATGTTGTCTGGCACGGAGCCGCAGCTCGACAATAAGCCTAAGATGACACTAACAGTGACGAGTTTTAAGAGTTTTCGCATGGTTAAAAGGTAAACGGGTCAAATTGTTGAAAAAGCATAGCCTCATCAACAGCTGGCTATAGCTTGTGAGTCTAAGCCAGCGTTTATCAAGGTGATGTCAACCACAACGAAATTGTTTACTCAGAAGACGCTAGGTGGCTAGTGGCGTAGGCATAGCTTTGATCAAAATGGCGCACTAAGGCTTCCAACAGCTTTAAATTGATTTGATTACCCATGTGCGCATCTTGGCCCTTTCGAACCGCTTCAGTATGGGCAATGAGTGACTGTTTATCGCGCTCTAAAAAAGCAATCGTCGCCAATACGTAGTCATTCCATCGAAATGGGTTGGTAGCCAAATCTTCCTTTGCGTTCAAAGTCGTTCGCGCAGCCTCAATTGCTGGGCCATATTCGCCTGCCATGGCGTATTGCTGAGCTAGATGCCACCGCAGCGATGACTCTTCCGCCTGATTATGGCGGATATACGCCTGTATTAATGCCGCGGTCTCTGCGTGACAACCTTTAGCGCTCAATACACGCATGCCACGATTTTGCGTTTGGTCAAATTCTTTATAGCTTAGTTCCAGATCAGTGGCCAAGTGTCGTGTCAACTCCTGTTGGCAATCCACCGCAGACACTTTACCTGCGAACAAGACGATCCAAATCCAATTCAATTTCATATATCCCTCCTAAGATTTGACCAGCGCGCCACAAAGGCAGGCCCACGAATCATGCATCACGATAATCTACTAAGATGCGGATGATCCTGGGTTAGTTGCAGCAGATCCCATCGATTTCCATACAAATCCTCGAACACAGCCACCGTCCCATAAGGTTGGTCCTGCGGCTCGCGCACAAAGTTGACCCCGGCCTCGCGCATGGCAGCATAATCGCGCCAAAAATCATCCGTATACAAAAATAAGAAAACGCGCCCTCCAGCCTGGTCTCCAATACACGCCGCTTGCACAGGCTTGGAGGCTTTCGCCAATAGTAGCGTGGCACCACGTGAATTTGGTGGCGCGACCACAACCCAACGTTTATCTTGTTCCGGCTGATAAGTATCTTCGATGAGCTCGAAACCGAGTGTATTAACGTAAAAATCAATGGCTTCATCGTAGTCTCTCACTACCAAAGCCACATGCAATAGATGTTGTTCCATTGTTATTTAATCCATGTTCATTAGCGGTCCAGCACCAAGCGCACGCCCAGTCTAACCAGTAATGAGCTAGTGAGTCGTCTCAAAGTGCTGAATACCAATCATAAGCGGACATCAAGGATAATTAAAGAATGCAGAAATCTACGATTAACGTATCACACCGTTTTTACAACCACGATTACGCGATAATCATATCGCGGATGCCATAAAGAACGTTGGAGCATACGTGAGGCCCACAGTCCATAGCAAGCCAAGTACAGGCACGGCGATACTCCACCAAATCCGGCGCTGAAAAAAGCACACTGAGATCAAGCTCAGAATGGACAAGACAACCATCATCAACGGCCACCACCCAATATGACTTAAGAATAAGTGGCTAATTTTGGGAGAAATTACCTCGAAGCTCGCGTACAAACTTCGAAAATCATTAGCAGCCTCCAGGTGCAGAGCTCGCAACACCATGCCACATAGCACCAACAATGACACACTGATTGTGCCTATCAGAATCCTTTTTAACATGGTTCTCAAGACTCCCTTTGCGTCCAATAACTAATTCAATCTCATCTTTGGGAGCGGGATACTAACGCAGACTAGATCGACACGCCAGCAATCCTTCAATGTGAGTATTTCTCAAGCGCTCACAAGGGTGTATTGTGCTCAAACTAGCCCTAGTCGATGACCCTACATGCCAGCGCAAAATTCCCAGTTTCGAGAGTATATTTATCGCCAACGAGCTGAGAGTTTTATTGCGCAATCTACCGCCTCCACCCTGTCGAAAGCCATGGTCTCATCGATCACTGCGGCCGTGGTTTGGTACTTTACCCATGCGCAAGGGCTCGGTATCTGGTTAGTCATCGCACTAATCCACTCAACCAGTCCGGTCATTGTGAACACCTTTCTGTTCGCCAAGCCGAGACGTCATTGGTTGAATATTTGGCGCTACTCTAACCTGTTGATTTCGTTTGTAAACGGGCTGCTTTGGGGGCTGGTACCCCATTTGTTTTTTAATCCAGTTCTGGCCGATGAAAGCATCACCTTGGTTATTATTATAGTGTCGATCTACACCGGGTATGTGGCTGGCGCACTGGGTATTTCGTATGAATTTGCACCATCTTTCTTCGCATTCGCACTCGGAATTTCATTACCCTTTGCAAGCTACATGTTTGCTCAGCAGTCTGGACTGGGGATCACCATCGGTGCACTGGCGCTATTTTATGTTGCGGCGATGTCTTACGTATCGTGGAACTTTCAGAAGCTATTTTTAAGCGCCGCTGGCCTGCAATTTGAAAATACCCAATTGATCGAGGATATGCGCGTCAACAACCATAAGCTGGAAGAAGCCCTAGAATCCAAGAAACGTTTACTGACTTCCTTGAGTCACGACCTCAGACAACCACTTAATGTCATTGGCCTGTTTACCGACGCCCTCTTACAACGTTCGAAGGATTCGGACAATACAACCCAGCTAACAAAAATCCATCATGCACTCGACAATGTCGACGACATGCTCACTGAGCTACTGAGCTTTGCACAACTCGACACCTTAGAAGAAACCTATCAACCGTGCCACTTCGACCTTACCCCAGTTGCACAGCAACTGGCCGCTGAGCACAACACCAGAAAAACAGACGTCGCTCTAAGCTGCTCGCCTACAAGCCCATTCTTCGTTTTTGCTGATCCAAACTTCGTGCGTCGTATCCTGACCAACATTATCGACAATGCAGTGAAGTACACACCACATGGCGAGGTGTCAATCAACATTGACCTCAATCAAAAAGGGACAACCGAAGTCTGTGTGGTAGATACCGGAATCGGCATTCCAGCGTCTATGATGGCGACCGTTTTCAAGGAATTCATACAAGTCGATAATCCGGAGCGTGATCGCAACAAAGGCATTGGGCTCGGTCTTTCAATCGTCAAACGCTTATGCGAAATCGCGGGATTCGACTACGACCTCAAATCCGAGCTAAGTCAGGGTACGCAGTTTTGCCTCGCCATTCCTACCGGCTCAAAACCAAACCATGTAGAGCCACAAAAACACATAGGAACGGCGCACTTAAATGACCGTTGTATCTTGGTAATCGATGATGATCTGGAATCGCTCGCCGCCATGCATACCCTACTGACACAAATGCAAGCAACGCCGATAGTGGCTCGCTCACAACGAGCAGCACAATACTGCCTAAGCCGGCTCGACAACACACCGGATGTGATAATTTCTGATTTGAGACTGGCAGACAACGAAGTAGGCACTCAGGTCATTGAATTTTTGCGTGAAGAATTCAATGCTGCAATCCCGGCGCTCATCGTGAGTGGCGACGTTAACCAACTGTCCGAAGTCGAAGCACAAGGGTTCCAGGTGTTGGCAAAACCAGTGCGTATGCAGGCTCTGTCAGAAGCACTCAGCGCGCTACTGGCATCACCATCATCGACGAATTCAGATCAGGCCTAGATCCCGCGCCATCTGCACACACGCAGTCCGGTTCTTCACATTCAGGCGACGGAAAATATTTTCGATATGAAATTTGACGACTGAGCCGCTAATACGTAATTCGGTTGCAATCTGTTTGTTTTGCTTACCCTTTGCAATCAACGACACGACTTCGCGCTGACGTTCTGTGAGCAAATCATCCGGATCGTGCCCCGAAATCGTTTCAACTGGCCACGAAAGTTCGTGTTCCAAGGCTGGCGGTAGGTACCGACGACCGACCAATAACGTATCAATCGCAGCGACCAAGCTTTTGGCCGAGGAGTCTTTAGAGATAAATCCAAGTACACCTAATGCCAAAGCACGCGCCACTTCATCTTTCCGCTGGGTACCAGAAATAAGCGCCACTTTCACCGTCGGTGCTTTGCGCTTAATCGTGGCGATAACCGAGACTCCAGACACCACCGGCATATGCAGGTCAACCAGGATCAAATCATAGTCACCTAGATTACAGTCTGCTTTTTCGATGTCCTGAGCGGCACACAAGGTGTCGACCTCTAGTCGCGGACGCATTTCCGTGACAATAAGCTTAAATCCATCC
>JAUHZM010000296.1 GCA_030426005.1 Gammaproteobacteria bacterium | reverse complement strand
CCGTATCGATGGCGGAATCGATCATGCAGTCCTGCGACGTGTTCTATTACCAACTGGCGAATACGCTCGGCATTGATAAAATTTCGCCGTTCCTTAAATCGTTTGGCCTCGGTGATCGTACCGGCATTGACTTGCCAGCGGAGCCGACTGGGTTGGTGCCGTCACGTGAGTGGAAGCGCGAGCGCTATGGCGTTGCCTGGTACCCGGGTGATTCATTAAATACTGGGATCGGGCAGGGCTATATGCTGGTCACGCCCTTACAACTGGGTGTGATGACTGCCACGTTGGCCAACCGTGGGCAACGCGTGGAGCCACGCATTGTTGGTCGCTTAGAGCATGCCACTGGCGGTACGGGCCCTCGTGAGATACAAGAAATTAGTGGTGCAAAACTGACTCAGGTTGAGGCTAAGAGCGATCATTTTGAGCGGATCATCGATGCCATGGAGGCGGTGGTGCACCATCCGCGTGGCACGGCACGACGTGCTGGTGAGGGCGCGCCGTATAAGATGGCGGGCAAAACGGGCACCGCGCAGGTTGTCGGTATTCCACAAGGTGCGCGTTATGATGAATCCAAATTAAGTGAGTTTGAAAAAGACCACGCATTGTTTGTGGCGTTTGCGCCAGTTGATGACCCGAAAATTGCGGTTGCTGTGATAGTTGAAAACGGTGGTAGTGGCAGTGGTGTCGCGGCACCGGTTGCTCGTAAGGTAATGGATTACTATTTGCTCGGCGTGGATGCGAATGCGCCGCCACCAGAACCAGAGGATGCCGAAGAAGCGGTACCCAACACGGCATTGGAGGGGCAGGGCTAATGTTTCGAATAAAAGTAGATTTACCACTGCTCTTCGGGTTACTGATGCTGTGTGCGGGCAGTTTGTTGATTCTTTGGAGTGCTGGTGGAGAGAATCCGCGAATTGTCATGAATCAGGCGATCCGCATGGTGGTTGCCATGATCGGCATGATGGTGATTGCGCAAATCCGTACCGACACCTTGTTTCGCTGGTCGCCCTATCTGTATATGGCTGGCTTGATCATGCTGGTACTGGTGCTGGTCGTTGGTGATGTCGGCAAAGGTGCGCAACGCTGGCTGGATCTCGGCGTGGTTCGTTTTCAACCTTCAGAGGCGATGAAGTTGGCAGTCCCGATGATGGTGGCATGGGTGGTGACACGCAAGACTTTGCCGCCGTCACCTAAGAATCTTATCTACGCTGCATTGGTGTTATTCGTACCGGCGTTTTTGATTCTAAAGCAGCCTGATCTCGGCACCACGTTGTTGATTTTAATGTCGGGCACATTGATTCTCTTCTTAGCTGGATTTGCCTGGAAATACATCGGTATTTTGATTGCTATTGGCGCTGTCGCCGCGCCGGTGCTTTATCAGTTCTTACACCCGTATCAGCAGCGTCGCATTCAAACTTTGTTTGATCCGTGGTCCGACCCGCTTGGTGATGGCTATCATACGATCCAATCCATGATCGCGATTGGCAGTGGCGGTGCACAGGGCAAGGGCTGGATGGAAGGTAGTCAGTCGCAATTAGACTTTATTCCTGAGCGCCACACCGACTTTATTTTCTCGGTATTTTCTGAGGAACTTGGCTTTATTGGTGTGCTCATGTTGTTGACGCTCTATGTAGGTTTGACAGCGCGTGGCTTGTACATTGCGTACTACACCAAGGACACTTTTTCGCGTTTGTTGGCAGGTAGTTTGTCAATGACGTTCTTTTTTTATGTTTTCGTTAACATTGGTATGGTTTCCGGCTTATTGCCCGTAGTTGGTGTACCTTTACCATTAATAAGCTATGGCGGCACCTCAATGGTGACGCTTATGGCTGGATTTGGGATTTTAATGGGCATTCACAATACACGTAGCTTGGTATCTCGGTAGGTAATATGAAAAAAATCGTTGTCATCGTATTGGCTGTAATTGCACACGGATGGTGGTCTCAGGCTGCCGCAGTCAGTCTGGATGACCATGCGCAACTGCGGGCTATTGCGTCTGAGTTGATGACTCAGAACATATACTCCAGAGCGGAACTGGATGCCATTTTCAAAGATGTCGAAATTCAACAGTCGGTGCTAGATGCGATGATGAATCCGGCTGAATATCGTCTGACCTGGGGGAAGTATCGCAAAATTTTCCTCGGTGAAGAACGTATTCAACAAGGCGTTGAGTTTTGGCAGGAACATGCTGACACCTTAGCTCGTGCCGAGAAAGAGTACGGCGTGCCAGCGAGCGTGATCGTTGCGATTATTGGTGTTGAAACGAAATTCGGGCGTATTGTCGGAAAACACAAAGTTTTGGACAGCCTGACCACATTATCGGTTGGCTACCCCAGACGCAGTAAGTTCTTCACTAAGGAACTAAAGGAATTTTTGCTGCTGGCCAAAGAGAATAATCTCGACCCGCATGCAATTGTGGGCTCCTACGCTGGTGCTGTTGGCTACCCTCAGTTTATCTCAAGTAGTTACCGTAACTATGCCGTTGACTTTTCCGGTGATGGCGTAACCGACCTGATGTCGCAACCTGTTGATGCCATTGGTAGCGTGGCGAACTATCTAAAGCGTAATGGTTGGCAACCGGGCGGCGCAATTACTTCCGTCGCACACCAGGCTGTGGCAGAGCCGGTTGCTGAATTGGCGAACCGTGACCGTAAAACGCCTTATGTTGCAGCGGATTTACGTAAGTTGGGCGCTGATATCGCGACAGATGTCGCTGCGAATGAGCCGCTCAATGTGTTGATGCTCGATGCCAGCGAAATCGTGCCAGACGATGATCAGCGTGACTATTATATTGTGCGTGCCGGCGATACGGCATGTCAGATTGCTGAGCGTTTTTCAGTGCCTTGTAAGCAGCTGTTTTCACTCAACAAACTAAATAAACGCGGCACCATTTATCGGGGTCAGCGATTGAAGTTACCAAAGTCGGTTGTGCACAAGGCGCCACAAAGTAAACGCGTATCCAAACCGCTCAACAAATCCAGCAAATGGGTGGTGAGCCAGCCTGCTGAGGACGCTGATACGCAAGCTGTGGCTGAATCGCGCTCTGAGTATGTACCCATGCCGCGTTATTTTTACACGCATCCAAATTTTTACGCGATTACGGAGTATAACCACAGCGTATTGTATGCCATGGCGGTCCATGACTTGAGTGCGGCGATCGCGCAAGCGTATTCGAATTAATCGTTAATTTAATCAGGGTCTTTTTGTGTTTATTAAACGTAGTTTTATTGTCGTGTTCTGCCTATTGAGCATGACTCTGCCGTCACTGAATGCGCAGCAAACCGAGGTGGTGCCTTCATCGCTGTCTGCACCGGAAATCAATGCGACAGCCTGGGTGCTGATGGAGATGAACAGCGGTGCCGTTGTTACTGGGCACAATGCGGAATTGCCATTGCCGCCCGCCAGTATCACCAAATTGATGATGAATTATGTGGTGTTTGAGCGTTTGCGCGATGGCGACGTGGCCTTGTCAGACCAGGTGCCGATTAGCGAAAAAGCCTGGCGCGCGGAAGGGTCTAGAATGTTCGCCGACGTCAACACTCGGATCGAATTAGCGCATCTGCTGAAAAGTACAATTATCCAGTCTGGTAATGATGCAGCGATTGCGCTGGCAGAATACACGGGCGGCACTGAGCGCGCCTTCGCGCAACTGATGAATCAGGCGGCGGCTAAACTGGATTTAACGCACTCGCATTTCGAGAACAGTACAGGTTTGCCCGCCGAAGGGCATGCGATGTCGG
>JAUHZM010000295.1 GCA_030426005.1 Gammaproteobacteria bacterium | reverse complement strand
CCGGCAACACCGACACCGTTGTTGGACACCGCGGCAACCGTACCGGCAACGTGTGAACCATGCCAGCTGCTGCTACGTGCGCCGCCACCGTCGCCGCACTCGTTGGCTGCGGTTGCGTCACCTGTGTCACGCGCGTCAGAGTCGCGACCATTACCGTCGTTGGCGATACCCGAGTCACTGATCATGTCGTAACCTTGTAGGATATTGCCCATCAGGTCGACGTGCTCTGTGTAACCAGTATCAAGTACCGCGACAACCACACCGGAACCAGTGGAATCATCCCACGCGTCAGGCAGATTCAAACCAGCAGTCGACTCATAGTAATGCCATTGGTTTGAATAGCTTGGGTCATTTGGCGTTGCCATTGGCTTCATCAAGTGGTCGATTTCAACCGATGCCACACCGGCTTGCGATGCCAACTTGAGCATGGCGGCTTGCGCTTGTGCTTTATCGAGTCGCTTATCGAGCTTGAATACATGCGAGCCCATCGCAGTTTTACGCACATACTTCATACCAACTCCAGCAGCACGAGTAGCGGAGGCAGCCATACTCGATGCTGAATTTGCGGTAAGAAGTTGGGCGTTGGCGCTGGATTGATCGTAGGTAACGATGAATCGGTCAGCAAAAGTGGAAGTGGAATTGGAGAGTGTTGAGGTAGAAGAAAGAGCTGTTGCGAGCTCTGCTGCGTCGTCTTGCATGACTACAGCGTTGGCGGTCATTGTTAGTAGGCTCAATGACGCACCACAAAGTGTGCCCCGTAGAGCACTATTTCTTATTTTCATGATTTTTGTATCCTGAGTTTAGCGTTGTAGGAGTCACGCAGATACTCACAATTTTGCACCAAACGACAGTACAAAATAACTGCGTGCGCTGTTTCTGAAAGTTCAGAACTCAGCCAATCTATACAAAATTTTCACAATTAAGAAATAATTAACATTTTGTTAATCTTTGTCTTAGTGTAATGCGGATAAGTTAGCCCCGGTTAACGCTTCCTTGAAGGCCGTCTGCGAGGTGCGCGATGCTTGAATTCATTGGGTTTGACGAATCGCCACTGCCCTTCTTCGAGCTGACCAAGACGCAATTCCCCAATACGAACGCGCTTGAGGCCGGTGACATGCAAACCGACCGCTTCGCACATTCGGCGAATTTGCCGCTTCTTGCCTTCACGCAAAATTATCTGCAATTGTTCAGGATTGATTTGTCGAACCTTGGCACGTTTAAGCGGTTTACCGTCCAGTTGCAAACCAAAACATAATTGCGCGATGCGCTCCGGTGTGACATCGCCCTTAACACGCACCAGATATTCTTTTTCTAACTCTGAATCAGCACCAATCAACTGCTTGGCAATGCGACCATCCTGGGTTAATACCAGCAGCCCCTGTGAGTCGATATCCAGTCGACCCGCTGGAGCCAGACCGCGAAACATAGACGGTTTGAGCTGCTGCGAGGTCGTATCCGTTTTAGACTGCGTTTCAGCGGTTATTAAGCGCACCGCTGGAATATAGCCATCTTCTGCCTGACCTGACACGTAGCCCACCGGCTTATTGATCATAATCGTGACGCGCTCAGCTTGCTGCGCCTGACCTTGCTGAGTTAGTTCGATGCGCACATTCTCTGGGAACTTGGTACCCAGAGTAGACACCACCTCGCCGTTCACTTTAACCAGCCCTTGCTCAATCAAACGGTCTGCTTCACGACGCGAGCAGAGCCCACGCTGCGACATGAGTTTGGAAAGGCGAACTGGTTCAGACACGATTAACTACGCGCCAACTTGGCTGCCAGACCAATGTATGAAGCTGGCGTCAGCTTACTCAATTCGTCCTTCACGGACTGTGGCACGTCCAGTTTCGCAATAAATTCCACCAGAGCGGCCTGATCAATGCCATCTTTACCGCGTGTCAACGCCTTCAACTTCTCATACGGTTCTGGAATGTCGTAGCGACGCATGACGGTTTGAATTGCCTCACCAAGCACCGCCCAGTTTTGCTCTAAATCAGCACGCAATGCCGCCTCGTTCACGGCCAACTTACCGATGCCTTTTAAGGTTGCCGAACAGGCCAACACGGTGTAGCCAAAACCAACGCCGATATTGCGCAACACCGTTGAATCAGTTAGATCACGCTGCCAGCGACTGATGGGTAACTTGTTGGCCAGGTGATCGAACACCGCATTGGCCAGCCCCAAATTGCCTTCGGAATTTTCGAAATCAATCGGGTTTACTTTGTGCGGCATGGTCGACGAGCCAACCTCACCAGCCACCACTTTTTGTTTAAAGTACCCGATTGAAATATAGCTCCAGATATCGCGATCAAAATCCAGCAAAATGGTATTGAAACGCATTACCGCGTGAAACATTTCGGCCATGTAGTCGTGCGGCTCAATCTGCGTGGTCAATGGATTCCAGGTCAGACCCAGAGACGCCACAAACCGATTTGAAAACTGTTCCCAGTCAACTTCGGGGTAGGCTACCGTATGCGCGTTGTAGTTGCCGGTTGCGCCATTAATCTTGCCCAACACATCAACTTGCTCGATTTGTCGTAACTGACCTTCAAGACGCGCGACCACATTGCGCATTTCTTTGCCCAACGTGGTTGGCGACGCAGGTTGGCCATGCGTTCGCGCAAGCATAGGAATCTCCGCATAGTCGCTCGCAAGCTGACTGATCGCATCGATCACGGTTTTAAATGTTGGCACAACGACCTGGTCGCGCGCATCCAATAACATCAATGCGTATGACAAGTTATTGATGTCTTCCGAGGTGCAGGCAAAGTGCAAAAATTCGGAAACTTTGTGAAGTTCAGGTATCGATTCGCAGCGCTGCTTGAGAAAATACTCCACCGCCTTCACGTCATGATTCGTGGTCGCCTCGATCGACTTAACGACCTCTGCATCGGCCACTGAAAAATTCTGAATAATGTCTTCCAAAGCTGCTACCGCAGAGTCGGAAAACGCAGGTACTTCGGCAATATTTGGCTCTTGTGCCAAGGCTTGCAACCAACGCACTTCCACCAAACATCGATACTTAATCAGCCCAAACTCACTAAAAATAGGTCGAAGTTCAGCCGTTTTGCCGCCGTAGCGACCATCAAGCGGGGTCAACGCGGTGGTTGCAGAAAGGTCAAGATCAAGCATGTTTGAAAGCCCTGTGTCGTGCCCGTGAATTACGGAAAAGGTAACTATTTGAGGTGCGGAATGGTACCATACTTTGATGCAATTTGACTGGTCAAACTACACGGTATCCGAGCTGCGAAAGCACGCGATTCAATCGTTTCGAGAAGGCGGTGGCTCCCGCCCCGACGTGCTCTTAATCGAGATCGACGGGCACCGCGCGGTGTTAAAAGACCAGGCTGGTGCCGACAAGTGGTTCGCACTGTTAATAGGTCCGATTCTAAACTGGCGCGAGTGTAAAGCCCTGCGAAAACTCGCGGCATTGCAGAGCATTCCGGACTTGCTGGCTGTGCCCAGTCGACGGGCATTTTTGATGAGTTACCACGAGTCCGAACAAATCACGCGGTTGCAGAACGTGGCGCCGGACTGGGCGGATTTCTTTCAAAAACTCAGCCATGAGATCGAGTGTATGCATCAACTTGGTGTCGCGCATAACGACCTGCGCAACCCCACCAACACACTCGTCACGCCGGACGGTACGCCAGTCATGGTGGACCTAGTTGCGTGCTTCTGTCGTGGTCAACGCTGGAACCTGCCAAATCAATGGCTCTTCGGCAAGTTCAGTCAAGTTGACAAGTCCGCAATCA
>JAUHZM010000294.1 GCA_030426005.1 Gammaproteobacteria bacterium | reverse complement strand
TTCGACAAAACGTACGACGAATTCAACTCAGCTCAGAAAAAAGCCTTCCGTAGCATGTATGGCGTGCTTAAAGAGACTGAACATCCACCGTATCCGATAAAAGGAACCGAAGAAATTTATCAAGCCCTGATCAAAGCCAACAAGCTGGTAGCGGTGCCGGGTAAGCTATTTCTGGTTGCCAACGTCAATGCGCAGGGCACAGTCGACAACGTCGCTGTATACAACAGCCCAGATAAGCGCATTACAGAAATTGCGACCAATTTGATGCTGGTGATCAAGTTTAAGCCTGCTGTTTGTGATGGCGTGCCGTGTGCGATGGAGTTTCCATTTGAAATGGATTTGCGTGAGTTAACTCGAGTGGAGCTCGACGCAATGCGTCGTAATCGAGAAGCAGGTTAGTGCTGAATTTGCCTCACTTGGCAATTGCCTGAGTAAGCTATTTGGTTGGGCAACTTGGCCCTGAGCGAGTACATCGCTCAGGGTTTTTTTTTGGTCTTCGGGTTAGTCGCTCAGAACCGGTCGTTCTTGCGGATGGTCCACTACCACCAGACGTGCGTCTGGAATCGAATTGAACCGGGTTTTGGTTGCGGCGGTGTAGGCTCCCATTTGATGGCCGATCAACAGATCGCCAATTTCCAGTTCCGGCATAGCAATATTTTCTGCGACCACATCAATACTGTCGCAGGTTGGGCCAGCAATAATACTCGGTAAGCGTTCACCATCACGAAAAACCTGTAAAGGGTAGGTTGCGTGATCGAATAGTTGTCCGGAGTACGATCCATAAATGCCGTCGTCCAGATAATACCAACGAAAGCCGTTGCGCACCGACTTGCCCGCCACCGTCGTGACACTGGTGACCGACGGCGCAACTAAATAGCGACCCGGCTCAGCGATCAAGTGCCAGTCTTTAGGTAACTCAGCGAGCGCAGTCCGAATTGGTGCGCAAAAGGCATCGATGTCGAGTCCCTGTAGCGCGTAATCAGCAGGGAATCCACCACCAATATCGAGTACGCTGAGTGGCTTATTCGCAGTGGTGTTGATTTCTTGCATCAGTGCATGACAGCGCGTGATTGCTTCAACGTGCTTGCTGGCATCGTTACATTGTGAGCCAACGTGGAATGATAAGCCTTTAACATGAATCCCGAGCGCATTGGCTTGCTGTACCAAATCCGCCACTTCGTCAGGTGCACAACCAAACTTTTTGGAGAGGTCAACGATGGCCGATGCACTGCGAAAACTGACGCGCAACAATACGCCGACACGCGAGCGATACGGCACCAGCTTTTTCAGCTCATGCGCGTTGTCGATCACAAAAGTGGTGGCCCCGAAACGCAGACCATCGCGAATTTCCTGGTCTTTTTTGATTGGATGCGTGTGAATGGTACGCCGTCCAGACACTTTGTGGTCCAGTAATAAGCTCATTTCGCCAGCTGATGCGATATCGAAACCGCCACCAAGCTGATCAATAATCTTAATGATCTCAGGGTCTGGATGTGCCTTCACAGCGTAATATAAATCGACCTCCGGCAGTGCGGCTTGAAGCGCTTTAAAGCGGGCCTGCAATACGCGGCGATTAAGCACCAGCAGCGGTGAACCGTATTCGGCGACCAGTTTTTGATAGTGCGCCTGCGCTGCTGGGTCGTCGCCCGTGATTAACGGGCGCGCGTCGATCGGATGCGGGTTGTTCATGTAGTGAGCAACGAGTTAACTCTCGGGTTTAAAACTACGTTTAACATACTGGGGCAGGGCAAACGCTGCTTGGTGAATCTCTGGGTTGTAGTAACGCGTATCCAGGTTCAGTGCGTCGAACTGCTCCTGCAGATCGTCCGCAGAACGTGTGCGCGCTGTCAGATCATCCGTACCCCAGGCAAAGGTCATAAATCCGCCATAGTAAGTCGGGATCGGTGCGCAATAGAAGTGCATGTCAGCAAATTGCTGCCCCATCCGCTCATAGGTGGTTTGAATCTCATCCTGCTGAAAAAACGGTACGCCATTTTGGGTGACCATAATGCCATTCGGGGTCAGACAACGTTTGGCATAAGCGTAGAAATTGTCCGTGAATAAGACTTCGCCAGGGCCGATTGGGTCGGTGCTGTCTGAGATAATGACGTCGAATGATGGTTGATTGCTATCCGCGTACTGTTTTACAAAATCAAATCCGTCGGCAATCACCAGATTCAGGCGCGGGTCTTGGTAGGCACCGTTCGAGTGATTTGGTAAATACTCGATAGCCATATCCACCACGGCCTGATCGATCTCTACTTGAGTCACGTGTTCGACTGGATGTTTCAACACCTCACGAATCATACCGCCGTCACCGCCGCCAACGATCAATACGCGCTTTGCGTTGCCGTGTGCGAAAATTGGTACATGGGCGAGCATCTCGTGGTAGATAAACTCATCTGCTTCGGTGGTCTGCACCACGCCATCCAGCGTCATAACGCGCCCTAATTGCGCGTTATGAAAGATCATCAGGTGTTGATGGGCGGTCTTACTTTCAAAGTACATTTTGTCGATGCGAAATTCCTGACAAACTGCATCGTACAAGGTCTCTTTAAAGTGTTTCATCGTTATGCTCTAGCGGTCGTTGGCGGGTTCGATATTGTCGATGTTCGCGCCACGCAGATGCTCAGAGACATTGATTTTGCTCGGTGTGAAGGCGTTTCTCAACACAGGAATCGTGGCTTCAGGCTGGGCGTCACCACACATGAACACGTCAAACGCAGCAAACTCGCGCTCAGGCCAAGTGTGAACACTAATATGCGATTCGGCCAGCACGGCAACACCTGAAATACCACCATTTGGCGTAAAGTGATGTAAGTGAATATGCAACAACGTTGCGCCGGCTTTCTCAACCGCTTTGCGCAAGGTTTGCTCCATTAGTTGCAGATCGTCCAGGCGTTTCGCGCCCCACAAATCTAGAATGATATGAGTGCCGGCGAATTCAACACCGTTACGAACTATAAAGTGATCGGTCGCGACTGATGGGTCGATTTCGGTTTGGTTATGGGTAGGCCAGGCTTGGTCTGCAGGCTGGCAAGCAACATCGGTGTGCGCGCCAGCATTTATTGTGGCGCAGTTCACAGTTTCGAGCGTCATCAACAAATCCTCGTAAAAACAGCGGTGATTAAAAGCTAACGCGTTTCTTGAAGCACATTTGCGTGGCTGCGGAATGCAACAACTGTCGAACTCAATAACGCGCGATTAGCGACGTAACATAAAAACCCCAAGGGAAAAAAAGTCTGCGTATTCTATGCGCTACGCGCGAAAACACAAGCAGTTTTGACGAACTTTTTACACGTAAAAATTGTGTTTTTGGATCATCCGT
Organism: Gammaproteobacteria bacterium; assembly: GCA_030426005.1. Taxonomy (GTDB): domain Bacteria; phylum Pseudomonadota; class Gammaproteobacteria; order Arenicellales; family Arenicellaceae; genus Arenicella. The sequence goes on along the minus strand of JAUHZM010000294.1, from coordinate 440 downwards.
GTACGCGTAGCGTCTATCTGCGTTAAGAGGAGGCGGCTCGCTCTAGATTACTACCTGAGCCGCCTTGTTAGACCCGTGACTTAGCGCAACACACCGCGCGCTGCTTGTGCACGTGCATAGAAATATAAAGCAATAGAAATTAGCAAGATGAGTGCGGTCATGATCAAGCCAACGGTGCCCATAAATTCGGCACCGTTGCTGAGCAAGAAGTTATGCACACAGGCCAATAAATAGCTAATGATCGAAGCAAGATAGATCGGTGCGGCCAGTTTTTTTCGCATCAGTAACAAGATGGTGGCAACCAGACCGCCCCAGACCGAGACTGCCCAGACAATGACAGCCCAAAAGGGGAAGCTATAAAAATAGTTCTTCTGAGCATCGGTAAAGTTTTTCATGTACGTTTCGTTTTGGGTCTGCGTCATTACAAAATCGAAACAACC
>JAUHZM010000293.1 GCA_030426005.1 Gammaproteobacteria bacterium | reverse complement strand
ACTCAAAGATTTCTTCGAGCGCATTTACTATCCTTGCCTTGAGCAGCCAGCGCGCAACGAGGCCAAACCGTATGCACTGGTGATTCGAGCTGGACTGGACGGCACAGGCACTAGGACAGGTGTCGGCAAGATCACCACCGGGCTAAAATGGCGCGAAGCGCAAGATGTGTTGTTGTGTCACGGTGAGTACAACGAGGAATTCATCACTCAGTGTCAACAACTGGGTGAAACCATGGCTGCCATGTTGGCAGCTGATATTCTGTAACAAATACTAATCAAACTATTTATCATGAGTGATACCACCCAAATCGAAGCCGCAGTGTTCCGGAAACTGCTCGCACATCTAGATCAACACAAAGAAGTACAAAATATCGAGTTGATGAATCTGGCCGACTTCTGTCGAAACTGCCTAGCAAAGTGGTATGTGGCCAGCGCGTCCGAGCAAGACGTCGAGCTCGACTATGAACAAGCCCGTGAAATCATCTACGGCATGCCGTACAGCGAATGGAAGTCGTTGTACCAGACTGAGGCGACCCCTGAGCAATTGGCGATTATGCAAGCCAAACAAGAAATCAAGAAAAAAGCCTGATTTCGAGTACTTAAACAGATACAAAAAAACCCCGTGTCAGCAATGCCAACACGGGGTTTTGTATTGAAGCGTCAGGCCGGTTAAGGCCGACCTGCCAGCACCTCAACGATTAGCCAAGCAAATGCTCAATTGCTGCACGCTCTTGACGTAATTCGTCTTCGGTGGTGTTCATACGAGCACGGCTGAATTCGCTGATTTCCAGGCCTTGAACGATGCTGTATTGACCATCTTTGCACGTCACTGGGTACGAATACATGATACCTGGTTCAATGTCGTAGCTGCCATCACTTGGTATCGCCATGCTAACCCAATCGCCCTCAGCGGTGCCAAGCGCCCAGGTACGCATATGATCAATCGCTGCCGCCGCTGCCGACGCCGCACTGGATGCGCCACGCGCTTTGATGATGGCCGCACCGCGCTCTTGTACCGTTGGAATGAAATCGTCTTCTAACCATTTTTGATCGACCAGATCAGACGCCGCTTTACCATCAACCGTGGCATTCGAGATATCTGGGTATTGCGTATTAGAGTGGTTACCCCAAATCGTCATACGCTTGATCTGTGTGGTGTGTGAACCGGTTTTTTCTGCCAATTGGCTCAAAGCTCGGTTGTGGTCCAGACGCGTCATGGCAGTGAACTGACCCGCATCAAGATCCGGTGCGTTCGAAGCGGCAATCAGGGCATTGGTATTTGCCGGGTTGCCGACCACCAGTACTTTGATGTCACGACTCGCTACTTTATTGATAGCTTTACCTTGTGTTGAGAAAATTGCCGCGTTTGCTTCGAGTAAGTCTTTACGCTCCATACCTGGGCCACGAGGACGTGCACCAACTAACAGTGCGTAATCCGTATCTTTGAAAGCCACTTCAGGATCGTCTGAAATTACCACGTCGTGCAACAGCGGGAACGCGCAATCATTAAGTTCCATCACCACACCTTGCAACGCACCCATCGCTGGCGTGATCTCCAACAGTTGCAGAATGACAGGTTGGTCTTGACCCAGCATAGAGCCGGAAGCAATGCGGAATAGCAATGCGTAACTGATTTGGCCGGCGGCACCCGTAACGGTAACGCGAACTGGTTGTTTCATGATCTGTCCTCGTTTTATCTAGATAGGAATTAAACTGGCAGGAGTTTACTAAAAATGCCCGTAGCTGGCTATGCGAGATCGGCGTTTGACGAAAATACCGGGCATTATTCGACGGTATGACAATACTAGGGCATAACGACTCAAGGTCGATTGCCATCATCGCGCAAACTTATTATCATGACCTCACCAAATAAAGGCAGTACTCGACACCACCTGTCGCAACTTGGAAGCTTTTGGTCACGCGCTGTTTGGGATACCAACCTTATCTTCTGAGCCTTAATCAGGCGGCACTGCCGATAATCATTTACTCGGTATGGATAACTCTAGGTTTAGCACCCTGGTTTACCGCATTATTGGTAAACCAGAGCGTTGGCATGATGATTACCTTGATATCATGCAAGAAGTTTTGGATGAGACAGACTCATTCGAAGAACCCGGCAAACTCACAGAATTGGAAATCGGCGACGAAATTCTCAGTCGCCTGAGTGACACCAATGAAGCGCTGACCGCCTTCGGCACGCTGCTGGATAAAAGTCGCTTTAAGATGATCATTCTGGATGAGGAGTTTACCCCGATTTACTTCAACCAGAATGCGGAACGCCTTTATCACCAACTACTGAGCAAAGTCGGAGACGGCAAACTCAGTCCACAGGTTTTGCAATTGGCGCGAGAAGCGGCTCAGAGCAATACCCGTAATTACCTGGCCGGCAATCACAGCAATCTGACCTCGCTGAACTACCTTGATAGCACCGGCGAACAAGTCTACTTGCGCTCAATCCATAATCAAACTTCGCCAGATACCGAACCAACACGCTTCTACCTACTGTTGGTCCTGGACCAAACTCGCAACGACAAGCAATTAAATCCGGATTTTTGTGCACGCCATGAACTCACTGACCGCGAGCAGATGGTCTTGGTCAAGCTCATGCATGGTAAAACCATCAAAGAGATTTCGAGCGAATCGTTTATCTCGGAGAACACAGTAAAAACCCATCTCAAGTCGCTGTATCGAAAAACCTACACAAAATCGCAGGCTGACATTGTCCGACTGGTTTTGACTCATGAGTCTCAGGTCCTAGACTCTTATTTTGGCACCGGCGCGGGGCTATTTATGCCCGACAGCGAAAAAACCAAAGATAAATTTGTCACCCTGTCGAACGGCTTGCGTATGGCATACCGCGATTACGGCCCGGCTGACGGCGATGTGGTGATCGTCCAACACAATGGCTATGGCTGTCGTTTATCGATTCCGCCTGGTTATGAGGAAATGCTAGCTCGCCAAAACAAACGCGTCATCATTCCCGATCGACCTGGCTATGGCCGTACGCCCTACTCAAAAGGGCATCCAAAGGGCTGGGAGTCACTCTTCACCGAGTTTCTCGACCATCTCAATATTCAGAGTTACGAATTAGTAGGCCACGTATTCGGATCAATACTGTGCCTATGTCTCGCGGCAAAAGCAGACCACCGACTCAAAGCGGTCAAGCTTTGTTGCCCGGTCTTTGTGAATCAGCAGTCAGATACACAATATTTGTCCGGCATTCTGGTGCCGACATCAAGACTGGTACGCGCATCCAAACGCGTTGCGCGCGAAATCTACGAATTATGGCTTAAGAGCATGAATATGAACCTGCCGGTACATTATCGCAGCATGCTCCAATCCAGCATCGGGACCGCCGAACAAGCGACATTCAACCAACAAGGGCTCACTGATGTGGTAGTCGAGGGATTTCGTGAAGGCAGCAGTAATTGTTTGGAAGGAATCTCCAACGAGATGATCTTCTGCTTATCGCCACGCAAGTTGGACCTAAGCAAAATTCAGGTGCCAGTCTCGCTGTGGTGGGGCACCGAAGACATTCGAGTTACTCGTGACGGTGTGGAGCACCTTGCTGCGCAATTACCCAATGCCACCACACACATCAAGAAAGGCTACGGCGAGCATTTGTACTTTTCTTTGTTCGAAGAAATTATCGCCGAATAATGTACTTAAAGCTGCACTGTATGTGCAGCTTACTTTTTACGTCGCACACTCAACACGTTGGGGAGTTGGTCCAATTTAGCCAGCAATTTGCTCATCGCTTCCAGGCTGGTCACTTCAACAACCACCTCCAT